>JAPLOT010000079.1 GCA_026400595.1 Alphaproteobacteria bacterium
GGCGAAGGGTTCGTCGAGCAGCAGGACCGGGCGGTCGCGCAGCAGGGCGCGGGCGATGGCCACGCGCTGGCGTTCGCCCCCGGAGATCTCGGCGGGCTTGCGCCGGGCGAGAGCTGCGATCCCGGTCTGCGCCAGAACGCCGTCCACCTGCGCCGACTGTCCTGCATCCAGCTTCAGTCCCGGCGAGAGCCCGATCGCCACATTGTCCCGCACGCTGAGGTGGGCGAAGACGTTGTTGTCCTGGAAGGTCATGCTCACGGGGCGCCCGGCCGGCGGCGTCTGCGTCACGTCCTGCCCGTCAATCAGGATGCGACCCGACAGGGGACGCTCGAAACCGGCGATGAGGTTGAGCAGAGTCGACTTGCCCGCGCCGCTCGGCCCGATGACGGCGGTGAAGCTGCCAGCCGGAAACCGCGCGTCGAAGCGCATCTCCATGTCCTCGTAGCGGAAGCGGACATCTTCCAGATCAATCATGCTGGGCGCTCCAGCGTTCGGCCAGCGACACCAGCGCCAGCACCAGCAGCGCAAACACGAGCGCCGTGCCGGCCGCTTCATCGAAGCGGTAGCTTCCCATCTGGCGGTAGATGAGCGCCGGCAGCGTGACGAGGTCCTGGCTGCCGAAGAGGGCGATGGCCGTGAGATCGCCAAGGGCCACGATGAAGGCCATCATCAGCCCCAGCAGGGCGGGCCGCCGCAGCGTTGGAAGATCGATCTGTCGGAAGCGGTTCCATCCTGCAATGCCGAGGTTGGCGCAGAGCCGGTCGTGGCGGCGCGCCGCGGCGTCCATTGCTGGCGCGAGAGTCTGATAGGCGAAGGGCAGGGCCATCAGCGCATTCATGCCGATGACCAGCGCGGCGGCAAGCCCCGTGAGACTCGCCGCGCCGCGCAGCACGATGAACCAGCCAGTGGCGAGGACGGCGGGCGGAATGATCCAGGCCGCGAGCACGGCAAGCCGCGCGGTTCTGCTCCATGTCGATGAGCGGGCCGCGGCGCTGGTGGCTGCGGCGTAGAGCAATGCCGGGGAAGCGGTGATGTTCGCAAACCCCGACGCCACGACGGAAGCCAACGGTGGAAGAAGAAGCAGAAGCCCCATGGCAATGACGGCGATGTCCGCGCTTCGCCCGATCATGGCCTGTCCATCGAAGCGCGGCGGCCGCCGTCCGAGCACGGGCAGCCCCGGCATCAGCCCGCCGAAGCGTTGTGCGAGCAGCACCAGTGCAGCGCAGAGCGCCAGCTGCACCATGGCGAGCGCTGCGGCGCGCTGCGGATCGAAGTCGGCGCGCAGCGACTGGTAGATGGCGACCTCCAGCGTCGTGGCGCGCGGGCCGCCGCCGAGCGTCAGCACCACGGCGAAGCTCGCCGCACAGAGCAGGAAGATCAACAGTGCCACGCCGGGAAGGGCGGCGCGCAGCTGCGGCCATTCGACGAGGCGGAAGACGTCGATGTCGCGGAACTGCAGTTGCGCGGCCAGCTTCCAGCTTTCGGAGGGAATGCGTTCCAGTTCGCCCAGCAGCAGGCGTGCCGCCAAAGGCGCATTGAAGAAGACATGGGCCAAGAGGATGCCCTGCAGTCCGTAGATCGCGACGGCGCCGCCTAGCCAGCCGCTGCTTCCATAGACGCCCACGATGCCGATGATCACCACGATGGCTGGCAGGGCCAGCGGCAGGTTGAGAAGCCGCAGCACCAGGGTGCGACCCGGGAAATCCTGCCGCGCCAGCGCCCGGGCCAGGGCCAGTCCGAGGATCAGGGACAGGAGCGTCGAGAGGCCCGCCTGCAGCAGCGTGAACTGCAACACGCGCAGCACATAGGCATCGAAGGCGCCCGGTCCGTCCGCCAGCCCCAGCCAGAGCACCGGCAGGAAGCCGGCGGCCAGCGCCGCGCCGATCGCGGCGAGTGCGACCCAGGCCGGAAGGTGCTTGCCGGCCCCGGTCATTTGGCCAGCGCGTTGAGCCACTCGTCGATCCAGGCGCGACGCTTGGCGCTGACCTCTTCCGGCGTGAAGAGCAGCGTCTTCTCCGGCTTCACCAGCGTGTCGAAGGCGGCGGGCAGCGGTGCGGAGGTCGGCGCCGCCGGCAGCATCCAGTTGCGGGTGGGGATCTGGTCCTGGAAGCCCGGCGACATCATGAAGGCCAGGAATTTCCGTGCCAGCTCCTTTTCGGGCGAGGCCTCGATCAGTCCCGCCACCTCGATCTGCAGATAGTGGCCCTCCTTGAAGGCCGCCGCCTTGTAGCGCGTGCTGTTCTCTGCGATCGCGTGATAGGCGGGCGAGGTCGTGTAGGAGAGGACCATCGGCGCCTCGCCCTTGGTGAAGAGCGCATAGGCCTCCGACCAGCCGGGCGTGGTGGTGAGGATGCGCGTCGAGAGCTTCGTCCAGGCTTCGCCGGCCTTGTCGCCATAGACCGCCTTCATCCACAGCAGGAAGCCAAGGCCGGGCGTCGAGCTGCGTGGATCCTGCAGGATGATCTTCTGCGCCGGATCGCCGTTCACGAGGTCGTCGAGCGATGCTGGCGGATTCTTCATCGTCTCGCTGTCGTAGATCACCGCGAAATGCGCGTAGTCGAAGGGCATGAAGATCTTGTCGGTCCATGCCACGGGCACCCTTGCGAGGGCCGGGTCAAGACCGTGCGGGCCGAAGAGGCCGGTGGCCGCGGCTTCGGCGGTGAGGTTGGTGTCGAGTCCCAGGACCACATCTGCTTTGGTCGTGGCACCTTCCAGCTTCAAGCGGTTCAGCACGGCCACGCCATCGCCCAGGGCGACCCAGTCGATGCTGCAGTCGCAATCCGTCTCGAAGGCCTCCTTGATGCGGGCGCCCGGGCCCCACTCGGAGACGAAGCTGTCATAGGTATAGACGGTCAGCGTCTGCTTCGCCGCGGCGGGTATGGCCGCAAGGGCCAGCGTCAGGATGGTCGCGAAGATTGTCTTCATCGGTCTACCTCCATGCGCCGGCAGATGGAGGATTGGACCCAGGGCATCAGGGTCCGCTCGCAATCCCTCCGCCGGCATGATCCGGATCAGGTTCAGCGGGTTGAGGCGGAAAGCCCCTCTCAGCCAGTCGTCTGGCACCCCGTTGAGAGCAGCGAGAGATCTATGTCAGCGCGGATGCGCTTGCAAGCGGCATTTGCTAGGAAGGCGCCATGACGAGCTTCGTAATCCTGCTGGGCGGTGATCTCACGGTCACGGCGCGGCTGCGCCAGCAGATCCGCGGCGCCCGCGCCATCGCCGCCGACAGCGGCATGATGCATGCCTCAGCCCTCGGCCTCGTGCCGGAACTCTGGGTCGGCGACTTCGACTCCGCGGGGTCCGAACTCGCCATCCAGTATGCCGAGGTGCCGCGCGAGATCTTCGCGGTGGAGAAGGATGCAACAGACGGCGCCATCGCGGTTGCGGCCGCGGTCGCCCGGGGTGCCACGCGCATCGTGCTGGCGGGCGGTCTTGGCGGGCAGGCCGATCACACGGCCGGGCTTCTCGGCCAGGCGCTGCAGATCGCGCGGGGCGGCCGCTCCTGCCTGGTCACCAGCGGTGCCGAAGAAGCCTATCCGCTGCTGCCGGGGCGCATGCTCATCGATCTTCCCGCCGAGAGCCGCATCAGCCTCGTTCCATTCGCCGATTTCGAAGGGCTCGACCTTGCGGGCGTCAAGTGGCCGCTGCAATCGCGCCATGTGGCGTTGGGGTCGACCCTCACGCTGTCCAATGTCGCGCTCGGCCCGGTGACCGTGGGGTTGCGTGGCGGCCATGGCGTCGCCATCGCCATGCCGCGGTTCGACAGCCATGACTGACGCCACCGTCTCGATCACGGCCATGGGCCGCCGCGCGGAAGGCCTTGCGACGCATGAGGGCCATCCGCTCTTCGTGCCGCTGAGCCTGCCGGGCGAGGAGCTGCGGGTCGCCATCGACGGCGAGCGTGGCAGCATCCGGAACATCCTCGCCGCCTCGCCGCAGCGGATCGCGCCCTTCTGTCCGCATTACGGACGTTGCGGAGGTTGCCAGCTGCAGCACTGGCAGGAAGATCCCTATCGCGCCTGGAAGGCCGGACTTGTCGATTCCGCGCTCGCGGCCAAGGGAATCGACATGAAAGTCAGTACACTGATCGATGCGCATGGCGACGGACGCCGGCGCGTCAGCATTCACGCACGCCGCCGCGACGGGGTTGTGACGGCGGGTTTCATGGCGGCACGAAGCCATGACCTGCTCGACCTCGACCGCTGCCCCGTTCTGGTGCCGGGTCTCGCGCCGGCTTTCGATGTCGCGCGGACCCTCGCCGCCAGGTTGGGCGACAGCGACGTCGCCCTCACCTCCACCGCCAGCGGGCTCGACGTCAGCGTCAAGGCGGAGCGCAAGATCGTCGCCGCCGAAATGCCGAAGCTTGCAGGCCTCGCGCGCGAGCTTGATCTGGCGCGGCTCAGCGTCAACGGCGAAGTGGTGGTGATGCCGCGGGTGCCGCTGGTACAGATGGGAAAGGCCATGGTGCCCATTCCGCCGGTTTCCTTCCTGCAGGCCACGGCGGCGGGCGAGGAGGTTCTCGGCAAGCTGGTCTGCGAGGGACTGGGCAAGGCCAGGTCGGTTGCCGATCTCTTCAGCGGCTGCGGCCCCTTCACCTTCCGCATCGCCGAACGCGCCCGGGTGCGCGCCTTCGACAGCGACCGGTGGGCCATTGCCGCGCTCACCGCCGCCCAGCGCACCGCGTCAGGGCTCAAGCCCGTATCGGCCGAGGCGCGCGACCTGTTCCGTGCGCCGCTCGTGGCAGCCGAATTGAAGGACTATGACACGGTGGTCTTCGACCCGCCCCGCGCCGGGGCCGAGGCGCAGGCGAAGCAGCTTGCCCGGTCGCAGGTCAAGACGGTGATCGCGGTCTCCTGCGATCCGGTCACGCTGGCGCGCGACGCCGCCATCCTGATCGGAGGCGGTTATGCGCTGGAGACCGTCACGGCCGTCGACCAGTTCAAGTGGACGGCCCATGTCGAGACCGTCGCGGTCTTCCGGCGGTGATCAGTCCTTGGCGCGTTCCACGTAGGAACCGTCCTCGGTCGCCACCACGATGCGGGTGCCCGACACGATGTGCGGCGGCACCATGGTGCGCACGCCGTTCGACAGCACCGCCGGCTTGAAGGAGGAGGACGCCGTCTGGTTCTTGATGGCGGGCTCGGTCTCGACGATTTCCAGCGTCACGCGCTGCGGCAGTTCGATGGAGATCGGCGTGCCGTTGAACAGCGCGATCTGGCACTCCATGCCTTCCTGCAGGAAGGGGGCGGAGTCGCCCAGCATGTCGCCCGAGACCTGGATCTGTTCGAAGTTCTCGGGGTTCATGAAGATATAGTTTTCGCCGTCCTGGTAAAGATAGCTGTGGGTGATGGTCTCGACGAAGGCACGCTCCATGGAGTCGGTCGTCTTGTAGCGCACCGTGGTCTTCACGCCGTCCGAGATGCGGCGCATGTCGATGGTGGTGGTGGGCGTGCCCTTGCCCGGATGCATGGATTCGGCCTTCAGCACGACATAGAGCTTGCCGTCCTCGTGCTCGATGACATTGCCCTTGCGGACGCCGCTTGCGATAACCTTGACCACGTTGTTTCTCGTCTTTCTGGGAATTGCTGGAATTGGCTGGCGGGGGTATTAGCAGCGGCCCTCGCCAAAGCCAACCCCCTCGGGAGAAGCCCTTGCCGCCGTCCGAGACACCCTGGTTCGATCCCGGCCGCCACGCCGACCGCCGCCCCTTCCTCCTCGCGCGGAACCGCATCGTGGCCGCCATCCGCCGGTGGTTCGCGGACCGCGACTTCATCGAGGTGGATTGCGGCGCGCTGCAGGTCTCGCCCGGCAACGAGACGCATCTGCACGGGTTTGCCACCGCGCTGATCCTGCCCGACGGCACGGCCGAGCGGCGCTACCTCCACACCTCGCCGGAATTCGCCTGCAAGAAGCTGCTGGCGGCGGGCGAGACGCGCATCTTCGACATCGCGCATGTCTATCGCAACCGCGAGCGCACCCTTACCCATTCGCCGGAATTCACCATGCTGGAGTGGTACCGGGTCGGGGCAGATTTTGCCGAGGTCGTGGAAGACAGCCTCGCGCTGGTGCGCCTGGCATCGGAGCAGGCCGGCACACGGAGCTTTCAGTGGCGCGGGCGCTCCGTCGATCCACTTGCCGAGGCGGAGTGGCTGACCGTGGCCGAGGCCTTCCGGCGCTATGCCGGCGTCGATCTCCTCGCGACGCTGGATGCCGCGGGACAGGCTGACCGCGATGGACTTGCACGCCAGTCGCAGCTGCGCATCGCGGCGGATGATTCCTGGTCCGACATCTTCAGCCGCCTGCTCTCGGAAGAGGTCGAGCCCAATCTCGGCAATGGCCGGGTGACGGTTCTCCACGACTATCCGGTGGTCGAGGCGGCGCTGGCCCGCGTCTCGCCGCGCGATCCCCGCGTGGCTGAACGCTTCGAGCTCTATGCCTGTGGCGTCGAGCTGGCGAATGGCTTCGGCGAACTCACCGATCCGGCCGAACAGCGCCGCCGCTTCGAGGCCGACATGGAGGCCAAGCAGCGCATTTACGGCGAGCGCTACCCGATCGACGAGGAGCTGCTGCAGGCCCTCGCGATGATGCCGCCCGCCAGCGGCGTCGCCCTCGGCCTCGACCGCCTGGTCATGCTGGCCGCCGGCGCCACCCGCATCGACCAGGTGCTGTGGACGCCGGTGGGGTGATATGAGTCCCCCCAACGAAAAAGGGCGGCCAGAGCCGCCCTCGGTTTCATCCGTAAACGGACAATCTACTTTCCGACCTTTGCCAGCTCGGCGTCGAGGTCCGGCACCGCCTGAAACAGGTCGGCGACGAGGCCGTAGTCGGCCACCTGGAAGATCGGGGCTTCCTCGTCCTTGTTGATGGCGACGATGATCTTGGAGTCCTTCATGCCGGCCAGATGCTGGATGGCGCCCGAGATGCCCACCGCGATGTAGAGATCGGGCGCGACCACCTTGCCGGTCTGGCCAACCTGGTAATCGTTCGGCACATAGCCCGCATCGACCGCGGCGCGCGAGGCGCCGACGGCGGCGTTGAGCTTGCGCGCCACCGAATCGAGCAGCTTGAAGTTGTCGCCGTTCTGCATGCCGCGGCCGCCCGAGACGATGACCTTGGCCGAGGTGAGTTCGGGGCGGTCCGACTGGGTCAGGTTCTCGCTGACGTATGACGAGAGTCCCGGATCGGCGGCGGCATTGACCGTCTCGACGGGGGCGGAACCGCCCTCGGCAGCGGCCGGGAAGGAGGCCGTGCGCACCGTGATCACCTTCTTGGCATCCGAGGTCTGCACCGTCTGCACCGCGTTGCCGGCATAGATCAGGCGCACGAAGGTGTCGCCCGAGACCACGTCGGAGATATCCGAGATCTGCATCACGTCAAGCAGCGCGGCCACGCGCGGCATGTAGTTCTTGCCATTGGTGGTGGCCGCGGCCACGAGGTGATCGTAGGCGGGCGCGAGGCTCACGAGGAGGGCCGCCATCGGCTCGGCCAGAGGGCGCTCGAGGGCGGGCGACTCCACATGCAGCACCTTCTTGACGCCGGCCAGCTTCGCCGCCTGGGCGGCGGCCCCGCCGGCCTTGTTGCCGGCCACCAGCACATGCACGTCGCCGCCCATCTTGAGGGCGGCCGAGAGCGCCTTGTGGGTGGCATCCTTCAGCGAGGCGTTGTCGTGTTCGGCGATGAGGAGAACGGCCATGATCAGATTGCTCCCGCTTCCTTGAGTTTGGCGACGAGTTCGGCTGGCGACTTCACCTTGACGCCGGCCTGGCGCTTTGGCGGCTCCTCGGTCTTCACCACCTTGTGGCGCGGCGCGACATCGGCGCCGAAGTCCGCCGGGGTCTTCTCGTCCAGCGGCTTCTTCTTCGCCTTCATGATGTTGGGGAGCGAAGCATAGCGCGGCTGGTTGAGGCGGAGGTCGGTGGTGACGATCAGCGGCATCTTGACCTTGAGGGTCTGCAGGCCGCCGTCGATCTCGCGGGTGATGGTGGCTTCGCCGGCGCCGGGTTCAAGCTTGGAGCAGGCGGTGGCC
>JAPLOT010000482.1 GCA_026400595.1 Alphaproteobacteria bacterium
GGGCCGAGTGCAGAAGAAGACATGGCAACTGGCCCTTGGAGCTCTTGCGCAAATTGGTGGATCCGGAACACCCCGGGGTCTGAGGCGATCGTCGCATATGGGGTGAACGGCCAATGCATCTACATAGATCGCAATCGGGAAGTTGCGGTTATTAAGCAATCGAGCTGGCCGGAATCCGACACTTGGTATTTCTTCGACTATACGAACAACGCGATTGACGCAATCGTGCGGCATGTAGCGGGTGAGCATGTGACCTAGCGAGCAAGAGGACGTTGGATAAGAACGGCAGCCTCGTCCACTGATCGGTCATTGCCCTAGATCTGTCGAGCGTCCGCTGTTGTTGGTACCTGCCGTTGGGGTTGGGGGCTGGTTATAGGTCCTGACCCTAGTGCGACGCCCTTGATTCGCGTCATGAGCCAGCAACTTTCTGTCAGCGCGCGGCGAAGCGCAATGCAGATGCGTAGCAGAGCGTAATTCCATCCACCGCCCGTCCGCCGCCGAGCCGCCGGCCATCCGCCGCCCATCCACCGGCGGTCCCGCCGACAGGGCACCTCCGAACTGTCATGATCTCCGCATGCTTCCACAAGGGAGCGAAGGAAAACCGGATGACAATGACGCACCTCTCCCAGACCGATCTCGCCAACCGCTGGCGGATGTCGCCACGCACGCTCGAGCGCTGGCGGTTCACGGGCGAGGGACCCCAGTTCATCAAGCTCGGCGGCCGTGTCGTTTACCGCCTCGAAGACATAGAAGCCTTCGAACACCGCCAGATTCGCCAGACAACACCCGGTATGACGCGTGGCACTCCTGAACCTGGCATCCCAATGAGAAGCTTCGGCAGCCACGCTGCCGCGGGGCAGGGAAAGTGAGATCCGCCATGCTCAATATTGCCAGCGATCTGCCCCACACCCTCAAAAACCGTTCCCTGACGCTCAAGGACGTCATGAATGACGTCGACCTCTGTGTCTGGGTTGCGGATGCAAAGTCGGGTGACAGCATCACTTACTATACCGGCCACCTCAGCCGTGACCGCCTGCCGCACAAGTACGGCTATTCGGATGCCATCCGCCGCAAGATCAACGATATCGGCAATGCCGCCTGGATGCTCGGTGACGAGAACTGGCTGCATCTGGTGCAACGCCGCGTCTCCTATGGATGCTGGGATTACATCGCCGTGCGCAAGCCGGAAGCGCCGAAGTTGAAGCCTGTCTACCGCATCATCCAGTCACTTGACGCCAAGGGCGCGAAGCAAAAACGCGGACTCTCCGCTGAACTCACCGTGACGGTCAACGCAACCGGCCCGCCGGCATGATGCAACACGCCTAGCCTCTCCAAACATCCACTCGCTGATCAATTTCACCGGCCGGACCTCTCTCCGCGCCGCACAGGAAAGTCATTCCCCGATGATCCCCACCGTTCTCATGAACAATCCTGCGGGTGCAGACATGCCCCCTTTGGAGGACGCCAAAGTCTCCCTGGAAGAACTCCGAAACTTCACTGTTCAGGAAATTGCTGACTTGCCCGTATTCGCACTGTTCCGCCTTCAAGGTGCAGCAGAAGCAAACCTGCGAGATGCCAAGGCGCTCGCAGACTGGCTCGATGGCGCACTGGCGATCCGCTACCGCGACCGCGCCCAACAGGTTCGTGCGTCCCAGAAAAAGGACACTGGGACTGTCCGCTTCGAAGACAATGGCTTCACTGTGGTGGCCGACCTACCGAAGCGGGTCAAATGGGACCAGCAGCGCCTTGAGGAACTGGTCGAACTCATCCGCTCCGGATGGGGCGAAAACCCCGCCGATTATGTGAAGATGAAGTTCGATGTGTCGGAGCGTGCCTACGACGGATGGCCGCCGATGCTGAAGGAGCTCTTCACCCCGGCACGCACCGTTGAGACCGGCAAGGCCAGCTACGAGTTGGTGCATATCGACGGGAGGAGCGCATGAGCCTCCGCCTCGTCACCGCCGCGATGCGGCTCTCCACCGCCATCGCCAAGACCACCATGTGCATCCTGGGTCCGAGCGGCTCTGGCAAGAC
>JAPLOT010000100.1 GCA_026400595.1 Alphaproteobacteria bacterium
TATCGCATGTTCACCTCGCGGGCCGAGTACCGGCTCAGCCTGCGAGCGGACAATGCCTGGGAACGCCTCACCCCCCTTGGCATCAAGCTTGGTCTCGTCGGGAGCGGTCGCGCAGGGGCCTATCGGGTCCGCCAGCGGGAGATCGATGATGCAAGGGCACTGGCGCGGGGCCTGACGCTGACCTCCGCCCAGGCCGCACGGCAGGGCCTAAAGGTGAACCAGGATGGCAAGAGCCGCTCGGTTCTGGATCTTGTTGCCATGCCCGAGATCGGCTTTGCCGGTGCCTGCAAGGTCTGGCCGGAGCTTGGCGCAATTCCGGCCCATGCCGTTGAGGCGCTCGAAGCGGATGCCCTCTATGCCGGTTACCTGGGCCGTCAGGACGAGGAGATCCGGACGCTGCGCAAGGAAGAGCAGCTTCGCCTCCCGGATGGACTGGACTATGCCGCCCTGCCAAGCCTATCGGCCGAGCTTCGGCAGAAGCTGCAGCGCGTGCAGCCAGCCACTCTCGGACAGGCCTCGCGGATCGACGGCATGACGCCGGCTGCGCTCAGCGTCATCCTGGCCCATGTCCGCCGTCAGTCGCTCCGCCGGTCCGCCTAGGCGATGCAACCCTTCGATCTGCTCCGGCCCTACGATGTTTCACGTGAATCATGCCAGCGGCTGCAAGCCTATGTCGATCTGCTCCTCACCTGGCAGAAGCGAATCAACCTCATCGGCCCTTCGACCGCGGAGCAGGTGTGGACCCGTCACATCCTTGATGCCGTCCAGCTCCTGCCGCTGTTCCCGCCCGGCCGCCTTGCCTTGGCTGACCTCGGCAGCGGCGCGGGCATACCCGGCCTGGTGCTGGCAATCGCCGGTGGGCATGAGGCGAACCTCTACGAGAGCAATGGAAAGAAGGCAGCCTTCCTCGGCCAAGCCATCCGCATCACGGGCGCGAACGCCCGCGTCCACCAGGTCCGGCTGGAGGATCTCCCCGGCCTACCGGGTCTTCCCGGGATTGCGGTGGTGACGGCCAGGGCCCTGGCGCCCCTGCCCCTCCTGCTCGACTATGCCGAGCCCTTCCTGGATGCCGGCGCCATAGGCCTGTTTCACAAGGGACAAGATGTAGACAATGAATTGACCGAAGCCACCAAATATTGGAAACTGCAGGTGAAGAAACATCCAAGCATCACCGATTCGCGTGGCGTGATTCTGGAGGTCAGGGAGGCCAGCCGTGTCCAACGCCCAGACAGATAGATTCGGAGCCGAAACACCCCGCATTCTGGCTGTCGCCAACCAGAAGGGCGGGGTCGGCAAGACCACGACCGCGATCAACCTCGGCACAGCCCTGGCCGCGGTGGGCGAGACCGTCCTCATCATCGACCTCGATCCGCAGGGCAATGCCAGCACCGGTCTGGGCATCGCCCGGCGCAACGGTCAGACCTCGACCTACCACGTGCTCATCGGCGAGGCGGCGCTCGCCGACGTCATCCAGGAATCAGGCATACCGCGGCTGCACTGCGCGCCATCCACCATGGATCTCCTGGGTGCAGAACTGGAGCTCGCCTCCTTCGACCGCAAGACCTATCGGCTGGCCGATGCCATCAAGGCCATGACGGGTTCCGCGCCCGCCGGCCGGTCCTACAGCTATATTCTCGTGGACTGCCCGCCGTCGCTCAATCTTCTCACCATCAATTCGCTCTCGGCGGCCGATGCCGTGCTGGTGCCGCTTCAGTGCGAGTTCTTCGCGCTGGAGGGCCTGAGCCAGCTGCTCAAGACGGTGGAGCGGGTGAAGACGACGCTCAATCCGCGCCTCTCCATCCAGGGCGTGGTGCTGACCATGTTCGACAAGCGCAACAGCCTGTCGGAACAGGTGGCCGAAGATGTCCGCAGCGTGCTGGGCGACAAGGTCTACCAGACGGTCATACCGCGCAATGTCCGGGTGTCCGAGGCGCCCTCCCACGGCAAGCCGGTCCTGCTCTACGACAACAGCTGCATGGGCTCGCAGGCCTATATCCGGCTGGCCTCCGAAGTGATCCGCCGCGAGAGGACCTTGCGGGCGGCCTGACCGATTCACCTACGTAACAATCACCGGATGCGTGCCGCGTCCGGACGGCAAACGGAATGCGAGACATGATGCAGGCCCAGAAGAAACGACTAGGCCGCGGCCTTGCCGCCCTGATTGGCGACGACACCTCCGAGGCGGCGGTGGTCCAGGACATCCGCAGCCTCCGCCATATGCCGATCGATCTGATCCATGCCAGCCCCAACAATCCGCGCAAGCATTTCGTCGACGCCGATCTCGACGATCTTGCCAACTCGATTCGCGTGAAGGGACTGCTGCAACCCATCGTGGTCAGGCCGCGGGCCGACGGCGAATACGAGATCGTGGCGGGTGAGCGCCGGTGGCGCGCGTCCCAGCGCGCCGGCATCCATGAGGTTCCGGTCCTCATCCGTGAACTGAATGACGGCGAGGCCCTGGAAATCGCGCTGATCGAGAACATTCAGCGCAGCGATCTCAATCCGCTGGAAGAGGCGCGCGCCTACGGCCTCCTGCTTGAACAGTTCAGCTATACGCAGCAGCAGCTGGCCGATTCGGTCGGCAAGAGCCGCAGCCACATCGCCAACACGCTCCGCCTGCTGACCCTGCCGGATACGGTGCGGAGCCTGATCGAGGATGGCAAGCTCACCGCCGGTCATGCCCGCACACTGGTCGCGGCCGATTCGCCGGCGGAGCTGGCGGACCAGATCATCAAGCTGGGTCTGTCGGTCCGCGAGGCCGAGAACTTCGTGCGCGATGCCAGCCCGTCATCCAGGCCGCGCAAGGCCAGGCCGGAGAAGGACGCCGACACCAAGGCACTCGAACTTTCCGTAACGCAAGCCCTGGGACTGAAGGTCCTTGTCGACCACGGAACTTCAGGCGGCACCGTAACGATCTCTTACAAGACCCTGGAACAGCTCGAAGAGATCTGCCGAAAGCTCCAGGCCAGCCGGTAGGGCCAGGCCCTACCGTCAGTGACGGAAATGCCGGATGCCGGTGAAGACCATGGCGAGGCCAGCTTCATCGGCAGCGCGGATCACATCCTCGTCCTTCAGCGATCCGCCAGGCTGAACCACAGCCGTGGCGCCGGCCTCGGCGGCCTGCAGCAGTCCGTCGGGGAAGGGGAAGAAGGCATCTGACGCCACCACGCAGCCACGCAGCTTCGATTCGCCACCGGCGATCCTCGCCGCATCCTCACCCTTTCGGGCGGCGATCCGCGCCGAATCGACCCGCGACATCTGGCCGGCGCCAATGCCAACGGTGGCGCCATCCTTCGCATAGACGATCGCGTTGGACTTCACGTGTTTCGCCACGCGAAAGGCAAAGCGCATGTCCGACATTTCGGCGGCCGTCGGCTGACGCTTGGTGACAACCCGCCACGACATGCCGTCGACAACCGCGGTATCCCGGTCCTGCACCAGCAGGCCCCCGCCGATCGTCTTGACGGACAGGCCCGGCGCATTCGCCGCGATCGGCGCGTCGATGATCAGTAGACGGAGGTTCTTCTTCTCGGCCACGACCGCAATCGCCGCTGGTTCTGCATCCGGCACGGCAATCACCTCGGTGAAGAGCTTGACGATATCGCGAGCCGTCGCGGCATCCAGCGGACGATTCAGCGCGATGATCCCGCCGAAGGCGCTCACCGGATCGCAGGCCAAAGCCTGCTGGTAGGCGGCAAGCACGGATGGTCCGACGGCCACGCCGCAGGGATTGGCATGTTTCACGATCACGCAGGCCGGCTCTCCCGTTGCCGCGAACTCGGACAGACATTCGAGCGCTGCATCCGTGTCGTTGAAGTTGTTGTAGGAGAGCTCCTTGCCCTGCAGCTGACGGGCATTGGCGACGCCGCCCCGCACACCGGCGAGACGGTAGACGGCCGCAGCCTGATGCGGGTTCTCGCCATAGCGCAGTGCCTGCAGACGCGGTCCGCCGATGGCGAAGTAGGACGGCAGCGCCTCGCGCAGCTCGCGACCGAACCAGAGCGAAATGGCCGCATCATAGGACGCCGTCCGCGCGAAGGCCTTGGC
The DNA here is from genome assembly GCA_026400595.1 of Alphaproteobacteria bacterium. Classification (GTDB taxonomy): domain Bacteria; phylum Pseudomonadota; class Alphaproteobacteria; order Rhizobiales; family Aestuariivirgaceae; genus Aestuariivirga. The sequence continues at coordinate 4,048 of JAPLOT010000100.1, forward strand.
AGCAAGACGGCGGCGCAGCGCCAGCGTGGTGGACCCGCGCTGCGCGGTCATCTCGGCGAGGACCGTTGCGTAATCCAAAGGATCGACCACCACCGTCACGCTCTCATGATTCTTCGCTGCGGCCCGGATCATCGCCGGTCCGCCCACATCGATGTTCTCGATGGTGGTGTCCCAGTCAGCGCCCCGATCGACGGTCTGTTCGAAGGGATAGAGGTTGACGACCAGCAGATCGATGTTGCCGATGCCATGTTCGCGCTGTGCCGCCTCATGTGCGGCATTGCCGCGGACTGACAGGAGGCCGCCATGCACCATGGGATGCAAGGTCTTCACACGGCCGTCCATCATCTCGGGAAAACCGGTCAGGGCTGCGACGTCGACAACGGCCAGTCCTGCGTCCTGCAGCGCCCGCGCCGTTCCGCCTGTCGAAACAAGTTCGACGCCCTGCGTCGCGAGCGCCCGCGCCAAGTCAATCAAGCCGGTCTTGTCCGAGACCGAAAGCAATGCCCGCCTGATTGTCCTGTCCATGACTGATCCCCGTTTCTCCGCCTCCCATAGCATGACGGACGCAGCGGAGAAGAGCCGGAAGCCAGGCTGTTCACAGGCAGCGGAAACGCGCGGCGAAGAACCCGTCCATGCCGCCCGTTATGCCGATTCCCTCACCCGGCAGCGAACGGAACACGCCCGGCGGCCTTACGCACGCCGGCGGCAGACCGGTCTCGCCGGCCACAACGGGGCTCAGCGCATAAACCGCGTGCCCGGCCAGAAACGGGCTGACCTGATCCTCGCCTTCCTCGGGCTCGAGCGAACAGGTGCAATAGACCAGAAGGCCGCCCGGCCTCACCCGCAGCGCCGCAGCCGACAAGAGCCGCGCCTGAATGCGCGCCATGTCGCGAATCTGCTTCTCGCTCTTCATCATCAGAAGCTCCGGATGGCGGCGGATCGTTCCGGTGGCAGAACAGGGCGCATCCAGCAGCACGGCATCGAACAGGCGGTCAGCTGCCGCCCGCTCCGCATCGCCAACCAGGATCTCGGCCGAAAGCCCGGTGCGCACGAGGTTCTCCGACAGGCGCTTCAGCCGCGCTGACGACTTGTCGACGGCCGTCACCCGTGCTCCGGCCGCTGCCAGCTGAAGGGTCTTGCCGCCGGGCGCAGCACAGAGATCCAGAACGGACATGTTCTTCACATCGCCGAGAAGCCGTGCCGGTATGGCGGCCGCAGCATCCTGCACCCACCAGGCCCCCTCGCTGTACCCCGGCAGCTCTTCAATGGCAGAATGGTTCATCGGAAGACGGATGCTGCCGGTCGGCAGAAGGACACCACCCAGCCGTTCGGCCCACAGCGCCGCATCGGCCCGGGGCGTAAGATCAAGCGCAGGCTCCTCCAGCCGCGACTCTGCAATCGATGCCGCTGCGACGTCGCCATAGGCCCTCACCCAGCGCTGCCAGCACCAGTCAGGCACGTTGCGCCGCGCGCCGCCA
>JAPLOT010000234.1 GCA_026400595.1 Alphaproteobacteria bacterium
GCGACGATGCGGTCGCGGCGTTCGATGCCGGCAGCCAGCAGCTCGTCGCAGACATAGGCAAGCTGCGTGAAGGTCTTGGTTCCCTCGCCCGGCGGCACGACGACCGCATGCGAAGCGATGCCTGCGGCGGCCAGCGAGTCCTGCAGGGTCCGCAGGTGGGCCTCCGCGACGTTGCGGTCGGTGACGATGGCGGTCATTGGCCGCCGGAGCAGGGGTCGGACGATGCGGCCGGCACCGGACAGCAGGCCTTCGCCGATGACGATGTCGTAGCTGCGGTCGCCGAGTGCGACGGCCACGGTCTGGAGGTTTTCCTGGTCAGTCATTCTTCCACCGGTCCCAGCCGTCCCATTGCGCCAGGGCGCGGACAACGTCATTGACCATCTGTCCGTGCTGGACGTCACGGCTTTCGACCGTAACGTCCGCCAGGGCATAGATCGGGTAGCGCTTTCCGATCAGCTCGCGCATCACGGTTTCCGGGTCGCGCTCCTGCAGCAGCGGTCGTCCCGGCCGCTTGGCCACGCGTTTCATCAGCAGCGGCAGTTCGGCGCGCAGCCAGACCGAGACGCCCTCGGCGGCAATCCGCGCCCGGGTCTCGTCATTCATGAAGGCCCCGCCGCCGGTGGCCAGAACCTGCGCACCCTGTCCGAGCAGGCGGGCAATCACCCGGCGTTCGCCCTCGCGGAAATAGGCCTCGCCATGATCGGCAAAGATTTCGGGTATGGTCTTGCCCGCTGCCGTCTCGATCTCCAGATCGGCATCGACGAAGGGAATACCCAGCTTTTCGGCCAGGCGCCGGCCGACGCTCGACTTTCCGGCCCCCATGAGCCCGACCAGCACGATGGGGTGGGACCCCAGGCACTCGCGGACGGTCTCGGCCTCCTTAGCGATGGAACGGCGCGCCATGACTCCAACCCTGAACTTGACCCCGCTTCTATCGCGGGGTGCCTGCCATCGCAAAGCCTTTCCGTTTCGCTGCGTCCTCGGTTAATCTCGGCGCCTCAGGGTGGATTCATGCCGGACACGATTCGATTTATACTGGTCATCGCGACGATCGGCGGCGTCATTTACGGGGGCGCATGGCTGCTGGCGAATTTTCCGCCGGAGCAGACCGAGATCGTTAAGGCGCTTCCCTCCGAGAAGCTGCGGCAGCGCTGAGATGGCAGGAGCCGACCGGCTGGTCTCGCGGTTCCTCGAAATGCTGGCTGCCGAGCGCGGTGCTGCCCGGAACACGATCTCGGCCTACAGCCGCGATCTCGAAGCCTATGGTGACTACCTGCAGCAGCATGGACGCCGGCTCAAGGATGCCGCGCCTGATGATATCCGCAATTACCTTGCAGTGCTGGAGGCCCATGGCATGGCGCGCAGCACCGCGGCCCGCAAGCTCTCCTGCATCCGCCAGTTCCACCGCTTCCTGCACGGCGACGGGCTGGCGGTTGACAATCCGGCGACCGCGATCGCCAGTCCCCGGAGTGCAAGGTCCCTGCCCAAGACGATCGACAAGAAGGACGTTGAGCAGCTGATCGCCGCCGCGCGAGGCCGGCTGGCGCGCGCCGAGGGCAAGTCGGTGTTCAAGGCCTGGCGCATGCTCTGCCTGATGGAGCTTCTCTATGCCACGGGACTGCGCGTGTCAGAGCTGGTCGGCCTCTCGGTCCGCGCGGCGCGGGCCGAACGCGACTTCCTGACCGTGAAGGGCAAGGGCGGGCGCGAGCGGCTGGTGCCGGTCTCCGCCAGCGCCCGCGACGTGCTGGACGGCTATCTCGAGGTCCTGGGACGGCAGGAGGGCGGCGAGGGCAAATGGCTGTTTCCCTCCTCCGGCCAGTCGGGCCACCTGACGCGACAGCACTTCGCCCTTTCGCTGAAGGATCTGGCCCGCGAGGCCGGGATTGATGCCGCAAAGCTCTCTCCGCACGTGCTGCGCCACGGCTTCGCCAGCCACCTCCTGGCCGGGGGCGCGGACCTGCGGGCGGTCCAGCAGATGCTGGGCCATGCGGACATATCGACAACACAAATCTACACCCATGTGCAGTCAGAGCGGTTGCGGCAGGTGGTCGAAACCCATCACCCTCTCGCCAAGAAAAGTTGACTTCCCGGACGCGGACGGCCAGTTATCGGCCTTTCCAAGGATCGATCCACTGTCATGCCAAGTTTTCTCGATTTTGAAGCGCCGGTCGCCGAACTCGAAGGCAAGATTGCCGAACTGCGCGCGATCGCCGCCGGCGACAAGACCGTCTCCATCGCGGAAGAGGTGAAGTCGCTCGAGAAGAAGGCTGCCAAGAGCCTGTCTGATCTCTATCAGAACCTCGATCCCTGGCAGAAGGCCCAGGTGGCCCGCCATCCCGAGCGGCCGCATGCCACCGACTATATCGGGTCTCTCATCACCGAGTTCACGCCCATGGCGGGCGACCGCAAGTTCGCCGAGGACTTTGCGGTAATCGGCGGGCTTGGCCGTTTCCGGGGCGAGCCCGTCATGGTCATCGGTCAAGAGAAGGGCAACGATACCGCCTCCCGCCTCAAGCGCAACTTCGGCATGGCGCGGCCCGAAGGTTACCGCAAGGCGGTCCGCCTGATGGAGCTGGCCGAGCGGTTCGGTCTGCCGGTGATCACCCTCGTCGATACCGCTGGCGCCTATCCCGGCATCGATGCCGAGGAACGCGGCCAGGCCGAAGCCATCGCGCGCGCCACCGACTGCTGCCTTGGCCTCGGTGTTCCATTGGTTTCCGTGATCATCGGCGAAGGCGGGTCAGGCGGTGCCATCGCGATCGCGACGGCCAATACGGTGCTGATGCTGGAGCATGCGATCTACAGCGTGATCTCGCCCGAGGGTGCGGCGTCCATCCTGTGGCGCGATGCGGCCCGCGCCAAGGATGCCGCCGCCGCGATGAAGATCACGGCGCAGGACCTCAAGAAGCTTGGCATCATCGACGAGATCATCAGCGAGCCGCTGGGTGGGGCGCATCGCGGCCGGGCCGACGTGATCGCCGCAACGGGCGAGGCGCTCAGCCGGACGCTGAAGGCCTATCGCAATGTTTCGGGAGATGTGCTGCGGACGCAGCGCCGCGAGAAGTTCCTGGCAATTGGCAGAAGTCTGTGAGCCAGATCAGTTGAAACTGTCGAAGAGGCCCCGGATCGTCGCATAGAGAGAGGCAACGCCCGACGTCGTGTCGCTCAGCACCGGAACGATCATCACACCCATGATTGATGCGATCAGGGCATATTCGATCGCGGTCGCACCCTTCGAATCCCGGAGGAATTTGCCAAACTTGCCTGCAATGTGTGTCACGTCTCGGGGCTCCATCGCATCCGGTGGTACCGGCTTTAGATACGGATGTTAAACCATGGATCGTTTCAAGGAGTCCTTAATGTGGAACTTAAGATTGTCGGTCGGTGTTTCTGTTTGTGTTTATGTAGGTGCCTACACCTGCTGAAAATGGCGCTTTTTTCTGATTTTTCAGGCCTCCCAAGGTTAACCTTAAATTGAGGCGTTCTGCCTTTGTGATCACGCCGGGACGCGAAACTGTGACCGGCCGCCGCCTTGTGACGGCGCGGAATGCCACCTAAGTCTCAAAACAAATCAATTTGAAGGAGAACAGGATGCTCACGCGGCGGGCGATCTTGGCCGGATTGGGTGGACTGTCGGCCATGCTGGGCCCAGCTGGCCCGGCAAGGGCCGGAACCCGGCGCAATCTTTCCATCGAGTCGCGCACGCTTGACGTGCAGGGCCGCGCTGCAAAGGTCTATGGGCTGAGCGTCAACGGCGAGTTCAGAGGTCTGGACCTTTTGCTGGGCGAACAGTTCAACGTTCGATTAACCAACAATCTCGATGTCGAATCCCTGATTCACTGGCATGGCCTGACGCCACCGGTTCAGTTCGATGGGGTTCCGATGCTGTCGCAGGCGCCACTCCGGCCGGGTGCAGCCTTCGACTATGACTTTCCGGTCCTGCAATCCGGCACGCACTGGATGCATTCCCATGTCGGCTTGCAGGAACAGCAGCTGCTGGCCGCGCCGCTGATCGTGCGCGAGACCGGCACGCCGGTCTTCGACGAGCAGGAGCATGTCGTGATGCTGCATGACTTCACGTTCCGCGACCCGGCGGAGATCCTTGCCGAACTTAAGGGCGGCGGCGGCGCGCATGCGGCCCATGCCGGCCATGGGGTGGATCATTCGAAGATGGATCATGCCGCCCAGCCGGCGGCACCGGCGATGTCCGGCGCCATGCTGAACGACGTGGTCTATGATGCCTATCTCGCCAATGATCGCACCCTCGACGATCCGGAGACTCTCCGGGTCGAAAAGGGAGGCTGGCTCAAGCTGCGCATCATCAATGGTGCCAGCGCATCCAACATGTGGATCGATCTTGGCGCCCTGACCGGCAGCCTGGTGGCCGTCGACGGCCATGCCATTCATCCCATTCCCGGCTCGCGTTTCCCGCTCGCGATCGCCCAGCGCGCCGACATCCGGCTGCAGATACCCAGGGAAGGCGGCGCTTTCCCCATCCTGTTCCGGCCCGAAGGTATCAGCGCGCGTACCGGCATCGTGCTGACCACGCCGGATGCCGCGGTCCAGCGGATTGCCGCGACGGCCGATGTTGCGCCCGCATTGGACCTCAGCTTCGAGCGCAGCTTCAGGGCCGTTGCCCAGCTTCCGGACGAACCTGTCACGCGCACCGAGATGCTGATGCTCACCGGCGGCGACGCCGGTTACAACTGGGGCCTCAACGGAAAGTCATCGATGCATGACGTGCTGTTCACCGTGCGCATGGGCGAGCGGGTGGAGGTCATGATGCACAACATGACCTCGATGTCTCATCCCATGCATCTGCATGGCCACTACTTCAAGGTGGTTGCCATCGGTTCCGAGCGCATCGATGGCGCCGTGCGGGACACGGTCCTGGTGCCGCCGGGCGAAACCGTCACAATTGCCTTCGATGCCAACAATCCAGGAAATTGGGCCTTCCACTGCCACCATGTCTATCACATGAACGCCGGCATGATGGGGGCAATTGCCTATCGCGACGCGGCCTAGAACCGCGCTGCTTCAGACATAGGCGCCGTGGCAGTGCTTGTATTTCTTGCCTGACCCGCAGGGGCACGCGTCGTTTCGGCTGACCTTGCCCCAGGTATCCGGGTTCTTGGGGTCCATCTTGCCTGCCGCCTTGCCAGGCGTGACCGTCAGGAGCGGGCCTTCTGCCAGTTCGTCTTCCCCGGTGAGAGCGTCGATGTGGTGGGCCTCCATCATTGGCAGCTCGTCTTCGTCAGGAAGCATGTCATCGGCCGGCCTGGTCTGGACCTCGACCCGCATGACCTGCGCGGTCGTGTTCTCGCGCAGCTTGCTGATCATGTTCTCGAAGAGCGTGAAGCCCTCGGTCTTGTACTCGTTCAGCGGATCGCGCTGGCCATAGCCGCGGAGATGGATCACTTGGCGCAGCTGGTCGACAGTGATGATGTGATCGCGCCAAAGATTGTCGAGCGTCCGCAGCAGCACGGCCTTCTCGACCTGCCCCATGATCTCGGGACCGTATTTCTCGCGCTTTCCGGCGTAGAGGTCGTCGGCCGCCTTGGTGACGCGCTCGAGGATCTCCTCGTCGGCGATTCCCTCTTCCTTGGCCCACTCGTCCACCGGATAGTCGATGGCGATCACTTCGCGCAGCCGCTCGCGCAAGCCTGTGGCGTCCCACTGCTCGGCATAGGCGTTCGGGGGGATGTGCTTGGTCACCATGTCGTTGATCACCTGGTGACGCATGTCGTCGATGGTCTCGGAAACCTCTTCCCCCTTCATGATTCCGATGCGCTGTTCGAAGATCACCTTGCGCTGGTCGTTCATCACGTTGTCGAACTTGAGCAGGTTCTTGCGGATGTCGAAGTTGCGCGCCTCGACCTTCTGCTGCGCCTTCTCCAGCGCCTTGTTGATCCAGGGATGGACGATGGCTTCGCCGTCCTTCAGGCCCAGTTTCTGCAGCAGGCCGTCCATGCGCTCCGAGCCGATGATGCGCCTCAGGGCGGCTTCCAGCGGTAGATAGAACAGCGGGCGGCCAGGGTCGCCCTGGCGTCCCGACCTGCCACGCAGCTGATTATCGATGCGGCGGCTTTCGTGGCGTTCGGTGCCGATGACGAAAAGACCGCCTGCGGCCAGAACCTTCTGCCTGGCAGCCTCGATCTCGTCCTTGATGCGGGCCATGCGTGACTGGCGCTCGGCACCTTCGGGCAGGTTGGCAAGTTCGGTGGCGATGCGCATCTCGAGATTGCCGCCCAGCTTGATATCGGTTCCGCGGCCGGCCATGTTGGTGGCGATCGTCACACCCCCCGGCACGCCGGCCTGGGAGATGATCGCTGCCTCCTGCTCGTGATAGCGGGCGTTGAGCACGTTGTGCGGAACCCCCTTGGACTTCAGCATGGAGGAAAGCACTTCCGATTTCTCGATCGAGGTGGTGCCCACGAGCACGGGCTGACCGCGTTCGCGGGCCTCGTTGATGACGTCGATGATGGCGGCGTATTTCTCGCGGGCGGTACGATAGACCTGGTCATCCTCGTCAATGCGTGCCACCGGCACGTTGGTGGGGATTTCGATCACGTCGAGCCCATAGATGTCCATGAACTCTTCGGCTTCGGTGGAGGCGGTGCCGGTCATGCCGGCGAGCTTGTCATAGAGGCGGAAGTAGTTCTGGAAGGTAATGGAGGCCAGCGTGACGTTCTCGGGCTGGATGGCCACGTGCTCCTTGGCCTCCAGGGCCTGGTGCAGGCCCTCCGAATAGCGCCGTCCGGGCATCATGCGGCCAGTGAACTCGTCGATGATGATGACCTGGCCGTCCTTGACGATGTAGTCCTTGTCGCGCTGGAACAGCTTGTGGGCGCGCAGCGCCTGCTGCACGTGATGCACGATGGTCACGTTCTCGGCATCGTAGAGGTTTTCACCCTTCAGCAGGCCGGCCGCACCGAGCACCTGTTCAAGATGGACATTGCCCTTCTCGGTCAGCGTGCAGGAGCGTTGCTTCTCGTCGAGCTCGTAGTCTTCGGGCGTGAGCTCCGGAATGAATCCGTTGACGGTGTTGTAGAGATCCGACTTGTCGTCCACCGGGCCGGAGATGATGAGCGGGGTGCGGGCCTCGTCCACCAGGATCGAGTCGACCTCGTCGACGATCGCGTAGTTGTGCCCGCGCTGTACCATCTCAGCCAGATGATACTTCATGTTGTCACGCAGATAGTCGAAGCCGAGTTCGTTGTTGGTGGCGTAGGTCACGTCGCTGGCATAGGCGGCACGGCGTTCCTCGTCGGACAGGCCGTGGACGATGACGCCTGTGGTCAGGCCCAGGAAGCCGTAGACCTCACCCATCCAGGCGGCGTCGCGGCGGGCGAGATAGTCGTTCACGGTCACCACATGTACGCCCTTGCCGGCGAGTGCATTGAGATAGACCGCGAGCGTTGCGACGAGTGTCTTGCCTTCACCGGTCTTCATCTCGGCGATCATGCCTTCGTGCAGCACAATGCCGCCAATCAGCTGAACGTCGAAATGCCGCAGACCCAGGGTACGCTTGGAGGCTTCGCGCACCGTGGCGAAGGCCGGGACGAGGATGTCGTCAAGGGTCTTGCCGGCGGCCACTTCGTCCTTGAACGTCTGGGTCCGGGCGCGGAGTTCGGCGTCCGACAGGGCTGCCAGCGCCGGTTCCAAAGCGTTGATTTCATCAACCCTTGGCTTGTACTTGGTAACCTTGCGATCGTTGGTGGTGCCAAAGATTTTTGCGGCCAGGCCGCGCAGTCCGAACATGTGATTCGCATCCTTCAGGGGAGGGCGATGGGCCCCGGGAAATGCCGCTTTCTAGTCAAGTTGTCCGGCGGGGGCAATTGGCCGTCTCGTGGCACGTTCCGACATAGGCCCATGGCTGCGCCATTTCAATGTGTTGCATCTGGGCAACAGCTCTTGCAATCCGCTATTTGCGCGGATTCCGCCCCTTGCAAGGGCAGGTGGGCCGGACCAATGTGCGCCGTCGGTTTTCGGCCCCGGACAGATTCTCCGGGGGGCATATTCTTGCCTTGTTTGACGCCCAAGAGGCGGCGGAACGCGGTTCGAATGTCCGTGAACCGGACCTGCAATCGGTGGATTTAATGCTGCGACTTAACACGATCCTGAGAACGTCCTTGCTGGCCAGTGCGCTCGCCGTGACCTGGCCGCTGGCGGGTTCCGCCCAGGAAGCGAAGGAAGACAAGGTCATCGCCATCGTCAACGGGCATGAAATCCGTACGTCCGAAGTCCAGATGGCAACCGACGATATCGTCGGCCAGCTTCCCGACCTGCCGCCCAAGCTGCGCTATCCCTTCGTGGTCGAGTACCTCATCGAGCGTCATCTGCTGGCGCAGTATGCGGTGAAGGAAGGAATCGCCGAAACCGACGAGTACAAGCGCCGCCTGGCACTCTATCAGGCCAAGGCTCTGCGCGATGCCTACTTCTTCCAGACCATCCGTCCGCAGGTGACGGAGGAGATGATCAAGGCAGCCTATGACGAGGAAGCCGCGAAGGTGGCGCAGACTGAGCGCATCCGCGCCCGGCACATCTTGTTGGGCACCGAGAAAGAGGCCCAGGACATTCTCGACAGGCTGAACAAGGGCGAGGATTTCGCCACGCTGGCCAAGCAGTACAGCCTCGACGGATCGAAGGATTATGGTGGCGATCTGGGTTACTTCACGGCGCCCGAAATGGTTGTGGAGTTCTCGACGGCGGCCTTCGCGCTGAAGGCCGGGGAAATCTCGCAGCCGGTGAAGACCGACTTTGGCTGGCACATCATCAAGCTGGAAGACCGGAAGATGGGGGCGGCCCAGCCTTATGATCAGGTCAAGTCGGCCATCCGCAACGTGCTGCTGCGCCGCAAGGTGCAGGAGGCGATGGACAAGATCCGTGCAGCCTCGAAGGTCGAGATCGTCGACGAGGATCTCAAGAAATACGCCGAGGATGCCGCCAAAGCGGCCAAGACATTCCAGGACAAGCAGGCCGGCCAGGCAGGTCAGACCGTCGTCCCGGCTGCGGAGGGCGGTGATGCGCCGGCCACCACTGGCAAGGGCGATCTCCAGCTCCAGCAATAGGTTTCGTCGTCCAGGCTAGCGAGGGGGCTGTCGATGGGACATCAGGTTTCGCCACTGGCGCCAGAGCGCTTTCCCGAGCTTCCGCCGATTGACGGTGTGCGGCTGGCGACTGGCGAGACGGGTATCCGCTACAAGAACCGTCCCGACGTGCTTTTGGCGGTCATGGATCCGGGCACCGCGGTGGCGGGCTGCTTTACCAAATCCAAGTCGCGGTCGGCCCCGGTCGATTGGTGCGTCGAAAGTCTCGCGGCGGGCTTGGCCCGGGCCGTCGTGATCAACGCCGGCAATGCCAATGCCTTTACCGGCAAGGCGGGCGTGGCCACGGTGAAGGCCGTGGCGAGTGCCGCGGCCCGGCTATTGAAGTGCAAGCCGCACAACATCTATCAGGCCTCCACCGGCGTGATTGGCGAGCCGCTCAACCCGTCACCGATCACCGCTGCACTTCCGCAGCTGATGGAAGCGGCGCGGCCTGACGCATGGAGCGAAGCCGCCCGCGCGATCATGACCACCGACACCTTCGCGAAGGCCTGCACGGTCACGGCGAAGCTCGACGGCAGGACGGTCACCATCAACGGCATCGCCAAGGGCTCGGGCATGATCGCGCCCGACATGGCGACCATGCTGGTCTTCATCTTCACCGATGCGGCAATTCCTCCAAGGGTCCTGCAGAAGCTTCTGTCGCGCAGCGTTGGCAGCAGCTTCAACTGCATCACCGTTGATGGCGATACCTCGACCTCGGACACCGTGCTGATGTTTGCAACCGGTGCAGCCGGAAAGCCGGTAAAGGCGCTGGCATCGGCAGCGGATGTCCGTCTCAAGGGCTTCGCCAAGGCGCTCGACAGCTTGTGCCTCGATCTTGCGCTGCAGGTTGCCAGGGACGGCGAAGGCGCGGAAAAGCTGATCGAGATCGCGGTCACCGGCGCCGAGAACGACAGGGCGGCACATCGCATCGCCATGTCGATCGCCAATTCGCCCCTGGTGAAGACCGCCATAGCCGGCGAGGACGCGAACTGGGGCCGGGTCGTCATGGCCATCGGCAAGGCCGGCGAGAAGGCCATCCGCGACAAGCTGCGCATCACCATCGGCGGCGTTACCGTGGCGCGCAATGGTATGCGCGATCCGGCCTACAAGGAGGCCGAGATCATGCCGCACATGAAGGGGCGGCATGTGGTGATCACCGCAGACGTGGGCGTGGGCAAGGGCAAGGCGCGGGTCTGGACCTGCGACCTCACCCATCGCTACATCGACATCAACGGTTCCTACCGCAGCTGATGAAGATCGTCCTGGTTGCCGCCGTGGCACTGATCGATGCCGATGGCCGCGTCCTCATCTCGAAGCGGCCGGAGGGCAAGCAATTGGGCGGCCTGTGGGAGTTTCCCGGCGGCAAGGTGGAAGCAGGCGAACGTCCCGAAGCCGCATTGATCCGCGAACTCAAGGAAGAACTCGCCATCGACGTGGCAGAGTCCTGTCTTGCGCCGCTCACCTTCGCCAGCCATGCCTATGATGACTTTCATTTGCTGATGCCGCTCTATGTCTGCCGCCGCTGGCAGGGCACGGTGCGCGGCGCGGAGGGGCAGGAATTGGCCTGGGTGCGGCCGTTGCGCCTGCGCGACTATGCGATGCCGCCGGCGGACATTCCGCTCATTCCCCATCTGATCGATCTGCTCTGAGCTTCTGCTCCGGCACGCGCAGGGCGTCCGCCAGCCGCGCCTTGGCGCTGCCGGGCTTCAGGGGTTGCTGCTGGCTTTCATGCGGTGCCCAGCCGGTGAGCCAGGCCACTTCGAGCGTGGCGCGGATGCGGCCGTCCGCGTCGGCGAAATTGGCATGATAGGCATTGACGGCCGCCCCCAAGAGTCCGCGCGTGACGGGTTTGCGCGACCGGCCCGCAAGAGGATTGGAATAGCCCAGGGCCCGGATCTCATGGATCAACGACACCGCATCGGCATAGCGAACAATGGTGCGGTCGAGATCTGCGACCGGCAGCGCAAAGCCCGCCCGCTGCAGCAGGGCGCCCAGTTCCTGCATGCCGATCATCGGCGCCACGCGCGGCGAGACGCCGCCGGTGATCAGGACTTCGGCAGCGAGCCACGACTGGCGGAGTTCCGTCAGGCTGTCGCCGGCAAGGAGGCAGGCGAGGAAGAGTCCGTCGGGCCGCAGGGCGCGGCGCATCTGGACCAGGAGGCCCGGGACATCATTGGCCGTCTGCAGATCGAGAATGCTGAAGATCGCGTCGAAGGACTCCGCCTCGAGGCCAAGGACCTCGTCGGCGGCCGGGGCGAACGGCACGACCCTGTCGATCTTTCCGGACGACATCAGCCGTTCCGCGATGTGGTCGGGCTCGGCGGCAATGACAGCGGCCGTGGCGAAGCGGCGCGTCACGAGATCCAGGCGGTCGGCCGCCTCCTCGGCGATGGTGCGGGTCAGGATACTGGGCTCGTGACCGCGTGTCCGGGCCAGCCGCCGGGCCAGCAGGGCGCGGTCGAAGATCGGCTCCGCCGTTGTCATCCGGCGAGGAGTTCCTGCTGCAGCAGCGTCCAGCTGTCCCTGTCGGGTGCCGACATGACCCCGCCCTGGTGGATGGTGGCGCTGTAGGGCCTGCCGTCGAGGAGCGCAGAGAAGCCTCCCGCTTCGCCATGGATCAGTACGCCGGCGGCATGGTCCCACGGCATGAGCTTGTAGTGCAGCGAGAAATGGCAAAGGCCTTCCGCAACCATGCGGTACTCATAGGCCGCACAGCGATAGCTGAAACTGGCCTTGGTCTTGGACAGATTGGCAACCGTGCGGGATCGCAGGGGTTCCGGCATGATGTACCATGAGCAAAGGCCGGTCATCTCGCTTACCGGTGCAGGCTTTGCGACCTTGAGATCATGGGTCCTGCCCGATGCATTTTCGGCCCAGGCGCCTTCGCCCTTCAAGGCCTTGCGCCAGTCGCGGCCGACCGGATCGTAGATCAGCCCCGCAACGGTGACGCCTTTCCGGATCACCGAAGCCATGACGCCGAAGAGCGGAAGGCCCCAGGCGAAGTTGCTGGTGCCGTCGACAGGATCGACGATGATGGCGAGATCAGCATCACCGATGCCCTCGAGCAGGCTGCGGTCGCGCTCCACCGATTCCTCGCCGATGAAGCGGGCGGTGGGGAAGGCCTTGGCGCAGGCGTCCCGTATCTGCCATTCGGCTTTTTCGTCGGCATCGGTCACCAGGTCCAGCACGCCGGTCTTCTCGCGAATGCCGCCATCGCCGAGGCTTCGGAAACGCGGCATGATCTGGGTTTCGGCCGCCTCGGTCATGATGGCGGCGAGGCGGTCGAGATCGGTCCGGCGAAAGGTCATGTCTGGGGTGCTCCGTTCGCGCCACTGGTTAGACGATCGCAGTTTGGGAATCCAATGTTCTCGCCCGCTCTGCTAGCATGGCGGCATGCGGATGGATGTGGCTGAGCTTCGGCTGAAGGCCTGGCGCGGGCTGGTGGACTTTCTGACCCCCAGCCAATGCCTGATCTGCCATCAACCGGCCGGCGAGGCGCAGGGCCTCTGTGCGGCCTGCTGGGCCGGGCTCACCCATCTTGATGAGCCTGCATGCAACATCCTCGGGACACCTTTCACCTATGAGCAGGGGCCGACGGCCGTGAGCGTGGCGGCGCTCGCCAACCCGCCGGCCTGGGACCGGGCGCGGGCCGCCGTCGCCTTCGATGACAGGTCGCGGCCGCTGGTCCATGCGCTCAAGTACCGCGATACTCCGCAAGCGGGACATCTCATGGCCCGCATGATGTGCCGGGCTGGCCGCCGGCTGGTGGCCGAAGCCGACCTGATCCTGCCGGTGCCCCTGTTCCGCTGGCGCCTGTGGCGGCGGCGCTTCAACCAGTCTGCCGTGCTGGCGCAGGAGATAGCCCGGATCTCCGGCACGCCATGGAACCCCATGCTCCTGGTGCGGCAACGGGCCACCCGCAGCCAGGTGGGTCTCAATGTCAGCGAGCGCCGCCGCAATGTGCGCGGCGCCTTCGTGCTGTCGGTGGATGGCGTGGGGCAGGTGAAGGACAAGACCGTCCTGCTGATCGACGATGTCCGCACCACCGGCGCCACGCTGGAAGCCTGCGCTGATGTGCTGCGCACCGCAGGCGCGCGGCAGGTGGATGTATTGACCTTCGCTCTTGTTCTGGAACCGGCGCGTCTCCATAATTAGCATCATGAGCAAAGCGAAGATCACCATCTACACCACGCCCTATTGCCCTTACTGCCACGCCGCAAAGACGCTTCTCAACCGCAAGGGTGCCGCCTTCGAGGAGATCGACGTGCAGGATCCTGCGCTGCGCCAGCAGATGATGCTGCGTGCCAATGGCCGGCGGACCGTGCCGCAGATCTTCATCGGGGAGATCCATGTGGGCGGCAGCGACGACATCCATGAGCTTGACCGCCGCGGCAGGCTCGACAGCCTGCTCGTCAGCGCGTGATCCTTCGCGCGGGCCTGGTCCAGCTGCGGTCGGGCCGCGACATGGCCCGGAACCTCGCCGATGCGGCCGGCCTGATCCGGCAAGCGGCGGGGCAAGGTGCCGCACTCGTGGCGACGCCGGAAATGACGAATATTCTCGAGCCAGACCGGCCGCGCCTGCGTGGCCTGGCGAAGCTGCAGTCCGAGGACGGAAGCGTCGCATGTTACTCTGCGCTCGCCGCAGAGCTTGGGATCTGGCTCAGCATCGGCTCGCTGGCGCTGATGGGTGACGGCGGCACGCTGATCAACCGGTCCTTGCTCTTCGACCCCGCCGGAAGGCTTCGGGCCCACTACGACAAGATCCATCTGTTCGATGTCGACCTGCCGACCGGCGAGTCGCTGCGCGAGTCGCATGCCTACGCAGGCGGCAGCCGCGCGGTGGTTCTCGATGCCGCGGGGTGCCGATTGGGACTGACCATCTGTTATGACGTGCGCTTTCCGGGCCTCTACCGTCAGCTGGCGCAAGCCGGAGCGGAGGTGATTGCCGTCCCCTCGGCCTTCACTGTCCCAACTGGCGAAGCCCACTGGCATGTGCTGCTGCGGGCCCGGGCGATCGAGACAGGAAGCTTCATTCTTGCGGCCGCGCAGGCTGGCCGTCATGAATCGGGGCGTGAGACCTATGGACATTCGCTGGCGGTTGCGCCCTGGGGCGAGGTACTGGCCGAAGCCGGACAGGACCCCTGCGCAGTTGTCGTCGATCTCGACCTGGCGCAGGTGACCGCAGCAAGGCGCAGGATACCGGCACTTGCCCATGACCGGCCCTTTTCGCTTGAGAACTTGAAACGCTGACGGGGCATTGCTAGCTAGACAGCATGATCCGCTATGACCTCATCTGCGACAAGGGCCACGAATTCGATGGCTGGTTCCGCGACAGCGCCACCTATGACAGGCAGGAAAGGCGCGGATTCGTGTCCTGTTCCGTCTGCGGCTCATCGAAGATCGAGAAGCAGCTCATGGCGCCCGGCATCCCGGCAAAGTCCAATCGCAAGGACGAGGTGCCGCAAAAGATGGTTGCAGGGCCGGTCGATCCGCGCGTGGCCATGATGATGAAGATGATGCGCGAGATGCGCCAGCAGGTGGAAGAGAATGCGGATTATGTCGGCGACAAGTTCGCCGAGGAAGCCCGCAAGATCCATTTCGCCGAAGCCGAAGCGCGCGGAATCTATGGCGAGGCCACCGCCGATGAGGCGACCGCGCTGATCGAAGAGGGAATCGAGGTCTTTCCCCTGCCGCGACTGCCCGAAGACGGAAACTGAACGGCCGCGGTCAGCCCCGCCCGATGAAGGGCATCTTGGTGGCCATCACCGTCACGAACTGCGCATTGGCCTCCAGCGGCAGCGAGGCCATGTAGAGCACGGTGCGGGCCACGTTCTCGACATCCATGGTTGGCTCCGGCGCCACCGAGCCATTGGCCTGCGGCATTCCCGACTTCATCTTCTCGGTCATGTCGGTTCCGGCATTGCCGATGTCGATCTGGCAGACGGCGATGTCGTACTTGCGTCCGTCGAGCGAGCCCGACTTGGTCAGTCCGGTCACGGCGTGCTTGGTGGAGGTGTAGGGCGCGGAATTGGGGCGCGGTGCATGCGCCGAGATCGAACCGTTGTAGATGATGCGGCCGCCGCGCGGTGTTTGCGTCTTCATGATCCGGAAGGCCTCCTGCATGCAGTAGAAGACGCCGGAGAGATTGACGTTCACCACGTTCTGCCACTGCTCGATGGTGAGGTCCTCGAGCAGGATCGTGCCGGGCGCGCCGGTGCCGGCATTGTTGAACACGACGTCGACGCGGCCGAACTTCGCCGTCGCGGCGGCAAAGAGCTTCGCCACCGAGGCGGGATCGGACACGTCGGTCGGCACGGCCAGCGCTTTGGCCCCGATGGACCTGGCCACGGCCTCCAGCGCGTCGGCCCGCCGTCCGGCCAGGACCACGGCATAGCCGTCGTGTCCGAAGGCCTGCGCCACGGCCTTGCCGATGCCGCTGCCGGCGCCTGTCACAACTGCTACCTTCATCGTCCGTTCCTCTTCAATGAATTCCATGCCGCAACGAAGCCTGCCGCGGATGTCGCCACATCATCGGCAGTCATGCCGGGTTTGTAAATGTTGGAGCCAATGCCGAAACCGGCACAGCCGGCATCGGCCCAGGCCTGCATGTTGGCGGGCGTCACGCCGCCGACGGCATAGACCCGCACCTGCTTCGGAAGCACCGCCTTCCAGGCCTTCACCGTCACCGGGCTCGCGGCCTCGGCCGGAAAGAGCTTCAGGTGCGCGGCGCCCGCGCGGATCGCCGCGAAGGCTTCGGTTGGCGTGAAGACTCCCGGCAGCGGCGTCAGGCCCAACTGCACGGCGCGGGCGATGACTTCCGGGTTGCAGTCCGGCGAGACGGAGATGGTTCCGCCGCTGGCCTTGAGGAGGTTGACGCTTGCTACGTCGAGCACGGTTCCGGCGCCGACGACGAGCCGGCCCGCGAAGGCCTTCGCCAAGGCAGAAATGGAGGCGAAGGGGTCCGGCGAATTGAGCGGCACCTCGACGATGCGGATGCCCGCCGCATGCAGGGCTGCGCCCACAGCGACGACTTCGCCGGGCTGGATCCCGCGCAGAATGGCAACGATGCCGCAGGCTTGAGCGGCCTCTTCGAAACTCATGACACGATCCCTGCCTGTCTGGCGATGATGGCGAGACCCTTCACGATGGCATGGGGATCGCCATAGCGCACCTTCAGACCAGCCATCTCGATGGCTTTCACATAGCGTCCGCCGATCCCGGGCGAGGCCAGCACCACGTATTCCGCCAACGCGGGATTCGACCGGATCGCATGCGCCACTTCGGTGCCGATGACTTGGCCTGAGAGATAGGAAGCAATGGATGTTGGTGCCAACTCGCCGAAAAGCCCGAGCGAGCGCGCGGAGAAAATGCGATGCAGGAACCCGGCCGGATCGGCCAGTGCCGCCGTGACCCCCCTGTCAAAGGCCGACTCGTCATCGGGGCCTGGCTGCATGAGGCGCCCCAGGATGGTGTGGTCCTTCAACGCGGCATAGACTTCGCCGGTCACATAGGTGGCGTAGGATATGATCCGGTCGCCCTCCACCGTAATCCACTTGGAATGCGTGCCTGGCGTCACGAAATGGCGGAGCCCGCTGTCGAGCGCGCCGAAGACCTGCACTTCTTCGCTGCGCATCACCTCCGGCACACCCGCCGCGTCGCGATAGCTGAGCCCGGTCGCGAAGGCAATGCGCCGGCCCGACGCGGTGCGGCGATGATGCAGGTTCCGCGCGAGGTCGGCGGCGCTGGCCGGGCAGGGCAGATAGGGCAACTCGATCCAGCCCTGGCGGGAGGTGATCATGCCTGCGGCCATGACCGGCAGCGACACGTCCCAGGCCGCGATGTGGCGCTCGAGGGCAGATTCGAAATCCCCGTCCTTTACGGCGATGATGCCTTCCGGAAGGGCAATGGTCTCGCGCACCTCACCCATGCTATCGCTGCGATAGGCGCGGAACGATGTCGTGCCCCAGTCGAGGGCGATGAATTCGGTCGTCATGGCCCCTGCTTAACGCGGTCCATGGCCGATTGCATCAGTCAAGATCGGGGCAGGTTCGATGGTTGTTGCAGCGCCTCTCCGCCCCACTTTTCGTTCTCATCCGGAGACCGCCCATGACCGTCACGTTGAATTCCCGCCAAGACATGACCCTCGAAACGCTGCGCCGCGTCGCCTGGGCCGGCGAGAATGTCGCCTTCTCGCAGGAGGCGCTTTCGCACATGGCGGCGGCACGGCGGCGGTTCATGCGGCTGCTCGAGGATCCGGCGGTGTCGGTCTATGGTGTGACCAGCGGCTATGGCCAGAATGCCAGGGTCCGGTTGACGCCCGAACAGCGCGCGCTGCATGCCAGTCGTCCGCCCATCCAGCAGGCGGCGGGCTGGGGCGATCCGCTGCCCGACCGGGTCACGCGCGCCATCATCTTTGCCAGGCTCACCAATTTCGTCGACGGCGGGGCCGCCATTTCGCCCGCGGTGGCGCAGGCCGTTGCTGGCATGCTGGACGGACGGTCATTGCCCACGGTGCCGACCCGCGGCCAGGGAGGCGCTGGCGAAATCCTCTCGCTATCGCATCTCTTCGGTGCCGTAGCCCAGTCGGCGCCGGTGGCGGAGAAGGATGTCATCTCACTCATCAATGGTTCGCCGGCCGCGAGTGCATTGGTGGCCGATGCGGCGCTGGCCGCCGGCGCGCGCCTGCCGCTCGCGGTGGAGATCTTTGCGCTGGCAGCCGAAGCCTTCAACACGCCGCTCACCCATTTCGATCCGGCATTGGGCGAATTGTGGAACACGCCGCATGATGCCTGGGCGCTGGCGCAGCTGCACGCGGCGGTCGGTACCGGCCATGGCGGCGCACGACGCCCCTACCAGGCGCCGGTCAGCTTCCGCATCCTGCCGCGCATGCTGGGACAGGCGCGCCGCGTTCAGCTCTTGGCCGCGGAGGTGGCCGGGGAATCGCTCGCCGCCGTCACCGACAATCCCGTCATGCTGCCGCCGGATGCCGCGCATCCCGACGGGCGCATCATCAGCACCGGCGGCTATCACAATCCCTACGCCGTGATGGCCATGGACGCGGTCACCGCGGCCAATGCCAATCTGATTGTGCTGGCCGGGCGCATGGCGGCCAAACTGCTCGACGGGCATGTCTCGCTGCAGGCCGACCAGTTCGGACTGGGCGGGACGGCGGCCTATCTCGGCTGCCTGCCCATGGCGA
This sequence comes from Alphaproteobacteria bacterium, assembly GCA_026400595.1. Lineage (GTDB taxonomy): Bacteria > Pseudomonadota > Alphaproteobacteria > Rhizobiales > Aestuariivirgaceae > Aestuariivirga. The sequence goes on from JAPLOT010000234.1 coordinate 18,292, forward strand.
TCACCGGCTATGAAGAGGAAGCGCGACTCTGCGCCATGCCGACGCTGCTCCCCGGTTCCGAGTCCGGCGGCTTCGGACAGGATGATGTGGCCTCGCCGGTCTTTCCGGCCTGGTCGAAGCAGGACCGCAGCGGATCGCTGCTGGAGGCGGCGCTGGCCAGTCTCGCCTTCATCGCCGTGCGCGGCCTCGACCGTCTGGAACGTCCGGTGCCGCCTGCGCTGGCTGAGCTAGCGGCAGAGGTGCGCCGTCACCTGCCCGATGTCGACAGTCCGCTGGCCTTGGGCCCGGCCGCCTATGGGCTTGAGGCCGAACTGCGGCGGAGAGTTTTTACAGTGCCTTGACGCTGCCCGGCCTGTGGCGCGCGGCGACGGCCTTGAGCGGGTTGCGCAAGGCTGCGCCGAAGGGCTTGGCCGCGATCTCGAAGACGTCGCCGTCTTCGGTTTTGATGCCGTCGGCAATCGACAGCGTCGCCGTTCCGAAATAGTGGATGTGAAGGTCGCCGGGCCGGCGGAAGCCGTCATACTTGAAGTGATGATATTCGAGGTTGGCGAGGGTATGGCTCATGTTGCCCTCGCCCGTCAGGAAGGGCTTTTCCCAGATCACTTCGCCCTTGCGCAGGATGCGGCTCATGCCCTCGATCGACTCGGGGATCTTGCCCAGCACCATTTCCGGCCCGATGGCGGAATGGCGCAGCTTGGAATGGGCGAGATAGAGATAGTTCTGCCGCTCGGTGACATGGTCGGAGTACTCGTTGCCCAGCGCGAAACCGAGGCGGACCGGGCGGCCCTTCTCGTCAATGTAGTAGAGGCCCGCCAGTTCCGGCTCCTCGCCGCCGTCGAGCGCGAAGGACGGCATGGGCAGCGGCTGGCCGGGTCCAACCAGCCATGACCCGTCGCCCTTGTAGAACCACTCGGGCTGCACGCCTGCTTCGGACTTGCTTTTCGGTTTGCCGCCTTCGAGCCCCATCTTGAACATCTTGAGGCTGTCGGTCAGCTCTTCCGCGGCGCCCGACAGTTTCTTGTGCATGCCGTCGCGTGCGGCGGCCGAGCCCAGATGGGTGAGGCCTGTGCCGGTGATGATGCAATGGGCCGGATCGGGGTGGTCGACGGGCGTCAGCACCCGTTTCTGCCGGAGCGCGCGGGCATAGTCCTCGGTCTCGCTGCCGGCCAGCGCCGTGGCCGCTGCGGCGAGCTTCTGGCCGTTTTTCAGCGCCAGGCGCACGAGGTCGAGCGTGGTGGCCACTTTCTTCAGCAGAACGATGGAGCCGCCGTCGACGAGGCCGACGCGCCGCTTGCCCTTGCTGTCCCGGATCTGCACGAGGTTCATCGCTGTCACTCCCATCTGCGCATTTTATTGTATGACAATTAGCGGGTTTGCCTAGCCGGCGAAAGCATGTTTTTCGAATCCGGTGACACCGGGGTCGAAGCAGAAGAGCCCGCCCTGCAGCGGGTGGCGGCGCAGGTCCTCCTCCGGCAGGTGCAGCCGCGCGGTCGTGACGTAGAGCGTGTCAAGCTTCGCACCGCCGAAGCAGACATTGGTAACGCGCCGCGCCGGCATCGGGACGATGCGGTCGATCCGGCCCTTCGGATCGATGCGGAGCACGCAGGCGCCTTCCCAGCGCGCGCTCCACAGGAAGCCCTCGGCATCGACGGTGGCGCCATCGGGATAGCCGTGGTCCCTGCTGTCGTTGAACACGCGGCGGTTGGAGATGGTCCCCGCGGCGAGGTCGAAATCATAGGCCCAGATCACCTGGTTGCGCGAGTCGGTGAAGTAGAAGATGCGGTTGTCGGGCGACCAGCAGGGGCCGTTGGAGACGCCGATGTTGCGTTCCATGACCGTGGCCGTGCCATCGGCGTCGAACCGGTAGAGCAGGCCCGTGTCGGCGGTGATCGGCAGGTCGGCGCCGAGGTCGCCGACATTGTTCATCATGCTGCCGAACCAGAACCGGCCCATGGCATCGCAAGCCCCGTCGTTGCCGCGATTGCCGGGAAGGTCCGTACCGATGCGGGTTCGTGGGGACAGCGCGCCGGTTGCGGGATCGAAAACGTTCACGCCGCGGTGCGACCCCACCAGGATGGTGCCATCCCTCCGCCTGGCCATGGCGGTGACCATCTCCGAAAACTGCCAGCGGCGATGCGCGCCGCTGGCAAGGTGCAGGCGGTGAATGGCGGATGGCACGATGAGGTCGAGCCACCACAGGCACTGCGTGGCAGCGTCCCAGAAACAGCCCTCGCCGAGCTTGTCCTTGCTGTCCACGAGGCAGGTCACGGGGATTTCGGTGATCGTCATGTCTTTGCATCCAGGGGCCAGGTGTCGGAGATCTTGTAGCCATCGGGCCAGGGGTCGGAGGGGTCGAGCATGAGAGTCGACTGCCCGGTGATCCAGGCCCGGCCCGTTATGGTGGGAATGATGGCGGCGTGGTTGCCGACGGTGGTGCGGTCCACGATCTCGCCCACGAAACGGCTCTCGATGATGGAGCGGCCGATGTAGCGGTCGCCCACCTGCATGAGACCCTTCGCATGGAGCACCGCCATCAGCGCCGAGCAGCCCGTTCCGGTGGGGGAGCGGTCGATCTTGCCGGGTTTCACCACGCAGGCATTGCGGCTGGACAGGCAGCCGTCGACCCGCTCGAGTTCGCCGGTGAGGAAGGCGAAAGAGAAATGCGTCCAGTCCGGCAGGTCGGGATGGACGAAGCCAAGCTGGGCGTTGGCGGCCTTCACGATCTTCCGCCCCGTAACGGCGAGATCGCGGGCCTCGTCGGGGCGGATGTCGAAGCCCAGCGACTTGGCATCCGCCATCACGAAACTGTCGCCCCCGAAGGCGGTGTCCACCGTGATCGTGCCGAGGCCCTCGACCTCCAGCGGAAGCGCGATCCGGTCGGCGAAGGCCGGCACGTTGCGCAACGTGATCGACTGCGCCTTGCCGTTCCGGCATTGCGCCACGATTTCGACCAGACCGGCCGGCGCCTCCAGCACCAGCCGGGTCTGGGGCTCGGTCATGGGCAGGATGCCGGTGTCGAGCAGGACCGTCGCCACGCAGATGCAGTTGGAACCCGACATGGGCGGGGTGTCCTCGGGCTCCATGATGATGAAACCCATGGCCGCCCGGGGGTCCTTGGGCGGGACGAGAAGGTTCACATGGCGGAAGACTCCGCCCCGGGGCTCGTTCAGCACGAAGGCGCGGAGCTGGCCGTCGCGTGCGATGAAGCGCGACTGCTCCCAGACGGTGGTACCCGGTGGTGGGGCCACGCCCCCCACGATCACGTCGCCCACTTCGCCTTCGGCGTGGCAGCCGACGATCTGAATGGCCCTGGCGCTTTGCATCGATTCTCCCTGTTGGCGAAATCTAGACGATTTTTCTGGCGGACGGGGCTTGAACTTGCCACATTTGCGCCTACATCGGCCCGGTGGCGCCGGGCCCCTCTGGCGAGGCCTTCTCGCGATGTCGGAGCCGCAAAAGTTCAACAATATCAAAGGTGGTCCGGCATGGAACTGATCCAAGCGGCATTGTTTTCGGATTTTCTCGGCACGCCGGCCTTCTTCTGGATGGCCTTCATCACCATCGTGGTGGGCCTGCTGGTTTTCGATCTGGGCTTCCTCCACAAGGGCCAGAAGGAGATCGAGGCGAAGGAGAGCTTCATTCTCTATGCCGGCTATGTGGCCATTGCCTTCGCCTTCGGTGCCTGGGTCTGGTGGGCGCGGGGTGCCCAGTCGGGCCTCGAGTTCTTCACCGGCTACCTGATCGAACAGTCGCTGGCGATGGACAACATCTTCGTCATCGCCACGGTCTTCACCTTTCTCGGCATTCCCCGCATCTACCAGCACCGGGTGCTGTTCTGGGGCATTCTCGGGGTGATCGTGTTCCGCGCCATCCTCATCGGGCTGGGCGCGGCGCTGGTCATGTCCTTCTCCTGGATCCTCTTCGTCTTCGGTGCCTTCCTGGTCTTCACCGGCCTCAAGATGTTCAAAACGACCAGCGAAAAGCCCAGCGTCGAGGACAATCTGATCCTGAGGTTGATCAAGAAGAACTTCCGGGTCACCGACACGCTGCATGGCGAGAAGTTCACGGTGAAGCTTCCGGATCCCAAGACCGGCAAGGTGGTGACCTTCATCACCCCGCTGCTTGTGGCGCTGATCATGGTGGAGTTCGTCGATCTGATCTTCGCCGTCGATTCTGTTCCTGCCATCTTCGCGGTCACCCAGGATCCCTTCATCGTCTACACCTCGAACATCTTTGCCATCCTCGGCCTGCGCGCGCTCTACTTCGCACTGGCCGCCGCCATCCACCGCTTCAAGTACCTGCAGTACTCGCTGGCGGTGATCCTGGTGCTTGTCGGCATCAAGATCTTCCTGGTGCCGCTGGGCATCAAGATCGACACGGCACTGTCGCTCTTCGTGACCGTGTCGGTTCTGGCCTCTGGCATCTTCTACTCGCTGTGGAAGACCCGGAACGACAAGCCGGAACCCTTGCCCGAGCCTCTCAAGGCCGAAAGCTGACTCCTCTTGCCTCCCTGATAGGATGCGCTATCAGGGAGGCGTCCAGGCGGGGGTCCGCAATGAAGAAGCTCGAACACCTTATTGAATCCATCATCCTCGCCTCGCGCTGGCTGCTGGTCGTCTTCTACCTTGGCCTTGGCATCGCGCTTGCGCTCTACGCCGTGTCATTCGGCTTCAAGGTCTGGGATTTCGCCGATAAGGTCGCCTATCTGGGCGAGACCGACACGATCTTGAAGATGCTGTCGCTGATCGATGCCGCGCTGGTCGCCAGCCTGCTGGTGATGGTGATCATATCGGGCTACGAGAATTTCGTCAGCCGCTTCGACAATGCCGAGGGTGAACTGTCCTGGCTCGGCAAGATCGACGCCGGGTCGCTCAAGATCAAGGTGGCCTCGACCATCGTGGCCATTTCCTCGATCCACCTGCTGCAGGTCTTCCTGAACGCGCAGCAGTATTCCGACGACAAGCTGATGTGGTTCACCATCATCCACATCACCTTCGTCATTTCGGCGCTCTTCCTGGCCTATATCGACAAGGTCATGGCGGATACCAAGAAGTCCAAGGGCGGCGACTGACGGTGCTCAAGTCCTGAAGAACAGGAGCGACAGCAGCACGAAGAGCGGCAGCAAGATGGTGCATGACCAGAGCATGTAGCCGAAGAAACCCGGCATGCGGACGCCGGCGTCGCGGGCGATGGCATAGACCATGAAGTTCGGGGCGTTGCCGATATAGGTGTTGGCGCCCATGAAGACGGCACCCAGCGAAATGGCGGCGAGCGTCACCGCACCCTGGGTCATGAGGAACTGCGGGTCGCCGTCGGCCAGTTCGAAGAACACGATATAGGTCGGAGCATTGTCGAGGAAGGACGAGAGTCCGCCCGTCGCCCAGAAGTAGGCGAGATTGTTGGCCGACCCGTCGGGCCTCGCGACGAGATCAACCAGGGGCGCAAAGGCGCCCTCGCTTCCCGCACGCAGCATGGCCAGAACCGGAATGATGGTGATGAAGATGCCGGCAAAGAGTTCGGCCACTTCCTTGATCGGTCCCCAGCTGAAGTTGTTCTCCGCCCGGCTACCACGCGGCGAATAGCCGATCGACAGCATGGCGATGACGATGAACGCCAAATCCCGCGCCAGACTGGCGAAGGCAATGGGCGTGCCGAACAGGCTGAGGCCACCAAGATCGATGCTGCTTGAGAAGAGAATGGCAGCGATGATTGCCGGGATCAGAAGGAAATTGATTCCGCCCGCCACGGAGAGATCGCGGTCGGGAGTTGGGTCAGGCAGCTGCTCGCCGGAACGCGCGCCGATCCAGCTGTCGAACAGGAAGAAGATGGCCAGCAATGCGGCAACCAGCATCGCCGTCGGCAGAAACAGGTGGATGGTCGGCCAGAAGAAGTCGACCCCGCGCAGGAAGCCGAGGAAGAGCGGCGGGTCGCCCAGCGGTGTCAGGGCGCCGCCGGCATTGGCGACCAGGAAGATGAAGAAGATCACGACATGCGCGTTGCGCTTGCGGTGATCGTTGGCGCGGATCACCGGCCGGATCATGATCATGGCCGCACCGGTCGTCCCGATGACGCTGGCCATCAGGGTGCCGATGGCCAGCAGCACCGTGTTGGTGAGGGGGGTACCGTGCAAGTTCCCTCGAATGACGATGCCGCCGGCCACGGTGAAGAGGGCGAGCAATAGGAGGATGAAGGGGATGTACTCCAGAAGCGCGGTATGGGCGACGGCTTGCAGGGTGGCCGCGGGGCCGGCGAAAACAGCCATCGGGATGATCGCCAGCAGGGCCCAGAAGGCCGAGATCTTCCCGCGATGGTCTTCCCAGAAATGCGGAACAAGCAATGGGCCGAGGGCGATCGACAGCAGCATGCCGACGAAGGGCAGCGACCAGGCGAGGC
>JAPLOT010000181.1 GCA_026400595.1 Alphaproteobacteria bacterium
CGCGCCGCCTCATTCATTCACCCTTTATCTCTGAAGCACCAAATGCCGAGTTGTGCGCCTGCAGGCCTTCGACTATAAGCCGCCGCCGAAGGCCTCGTGGCGGAGTGGTTACGCAGAGGACTGCAAATCCTTGCACCCCGGTTCGATTCCGGGCGAGGCCTCCAGCTTCTCCCCAGATGGAGACTGAACCTGCCCTTGGCGGACTGTCAATCTCGTGTTACAGTTTTTGTATGACCAGATTGACACCTTTGCTCGATCGCGTTCCCACTCCGGAGGCACTGCGGGAGCTTGAGCGTGGCGATCTGGCGCAGATTGCCACCGAATTGCGCGCGGAAACCATTGCAGCGGCTGCGGAAACCGGTGGCCATTTTGGTGCCGGCCTCGGTGTCGTCGAACTCACCGTGGCACTGCACTATGTTTTCGACACGCCGCGGGACCGCCTGATCTGGGACGTCAGCCACCAGGCCTATCCGCACAAGATCCTGACTGGTCGCCGCAATGGCATCAGGTCCATCCGTCAGCGCGGCGGCCTCTATGGCTTCACCAAGCGCAGCGAAAGCGCCTACGACCCCTTCGGCGCCGCCCACAGTTCGACCTCGATTTCCGCGGGGCTTGGCATGGCCGTGGCCCGCGACCAGAAGTCGGAAGTCAATGCCGTGATTGCAGTGATCGGGGACGGCGCCATCACTGGCGGCATGGCCTATGAAGCGATCAATCACGCCGGCAGCCTCGATTCGCGGCTCATCGTGATTCTCAACGACAATGGCATGTCGATTGCGCCCGCCGTCGGCGCGCTATCCTGCCATCTTGGGGCGCTGCAGCGCGGCGAAGCCCCAAGCCTGTTCGCAAGTCTCGGCTTCGAGCACGTGGGGCCTGTCGACGGCCATGACATCGAAGTCCTGGTCTCAACCCTCAAGGCGCTGCGCGACAGCGACTGCCGCAAGCCGGTCCTGCTCCATGTCGTCACCGAGAAGGGCCGTGGCAATCCGTTCAATGGTCCCGACAAGGAAAAGTACCACGCCGTTACCAAGTTCAATCTCCAGAATGGCGAGTTCATCAAGCCCAAGGCCAACGCGCCGAGCTTCACCCAGGTCTTCGCCAGCAGCCTGATCCATCACGCCAGACGCGACGACCGCATCGTTGCGATTACCGCCGCCATGCCGTCAGGCACCGGCCTTGATCTCTTTGCCGAACACTTCCCGCAGCGAACCTTCGATGTCGGGATCGCCGAGCAGCATGCCGTCACCTTCGCCGCCGGGCTTGCCGCCGAAGGCATGAAGCCTGTCTGTGCCATCTATTCCACCTTCCTGCAGCGCGGCTTCGACCAGATTGTCCATGACGTGGCGCTGCAGCGCCTGCCCGTGCGCTTTGCGATCGACCGCGCCGGCCTGGTGGGCAATGACGGGGCCACGCATGCGGGCTCCTATGACCTCGGCTACATGTCGATGCTCCCGGGCATGGTGATGATGGCACCGGCTGACGCCATCGAGCTGCGCCGCATGGTGGCGACAGCCATGGCCTATGACGAGGGCCCCATTGCCTTCCGCTATCCGCGGGGCGAGACCACCGGGCCGGACCAGCCCCTCGAGGATCGCCCGCTGGAGATCGGCCAGGGGCGCATCCTGACCGAGGGAACCGATGTGGCGATTCTCAGCATCGGGTCGCGGCTTGAGGCCTGCCTCGAGGCCGCGCGCGATCTTGCCCATCACGGCATCTCTGCCACCGTGGCCGATGCGCGGTTCTGCAAGCCGCTCGATACGGCGCTGGTGGAACGGCTGGCCCGCAGCCATGAATTGGTGATCACTGTGGAAGAAGGCGCGGTTGGCGGGTTTGGCTCCCATGTCCTGCACCACCTCGCCCAGCGCGATCTCCTGCGCCACATCCGGGTACGAAACCTGATGCTGCCAGACGCCTTCATTGCCCACGGATCTCCGGTCGAGCAGCTTGCCGATGCCGGCCTCGACAGCGCCAGCATCGCAAGCGAAATCCTGGCCCTTCACAACAGCGGCGCGATCCCGAATTTCCCCGGATACCGCCGCCGCGCGCCCCACGCATCCCACAGGAACGGCGCGCGCCTGCATTCGTGATGACATGTCGACATTACAGGCGGACCGGTCCATGTCAGGATGGCTCATCAAGGCCTGAACAGGACGTCCCATGACTGCGCGCTACCCGTTTTCCGCCATCGCCGGCCAGGACGAGCTGAAGCAGGCCTTGCTGCTGACCGCCGTCGATCCGCTGATCGGCGGCCTGCTGGCCTTCGGCGATCGCGGCACCGGCAAGTCGACCGCCGTGCGCGCCCTGGCCGCCCTGCTCCCCAAGATGCGCGCCACCACGGGCTGCGCCTATCACTGCGATCCCGGCTCTCCCGACGCCCAATGCGCGGCCTGCCGCAAGCAGGCGCAACACAAGGTGCGCAGCATTCCCATTCCCGTCGTCGACCTGCCGCTGGGCGCAACCGAAGACAGGGTCATCGGCGCGCTCGACCTCGAGCGTGCCCTGACCAAGGGCGAGAAAGCCTTCGAGCCGGGGCTGCTGGCCCAGGCCAATCGTGGCTATCTCTACGTCGACGAAGTGAATTTGCTCGAGGACCATATCGTCGACCTGCTGCTCGACGTCGCCGCCTCGGGCGAGAACGTGGTGGAACGCGAGGGTCTCAGCATCCGCCACCCGGCGCGCTTCGTGCTGGTCGGCAGCGGCAATCCAGAAGAGGGCGAGCTCCGCCCGCAACTTCTTGATCGTTTCGGACTCTCCGTCGAGGTTCGCACGCCGGGTGACGTGACCACCTGGGTGGACATCGTCAAGCGCCGCGAGTCCTTCGAACGCGATCCAACCGCCTTTCTCGCCCAATGGCAGAAGGCCGAGGACAAGACGCGGCGGCGCATTACCGCAGCGCGCAAGCGACTCAATGACGTCGCCGTTCCCGACGACGTTCTGGAGCGGGCGGCCGAGCTTTGCATCCATCTCAAGACTGACGGTCTGCGCGGCCAGCTCACGCTGATGCGCGCCGCCCGGGCGCTTGCCGCCTTCGAAGGGGCCAAGGAAACCGGTATCGTTCACTTGCGCCGCATGGCGGCTCCCGCCCTGCGCCATCGCCTGCGCCGCAACCCGCTGGACGAAACCGGATCGGCGACCCGCATCGACCGCGCCCTGGCGGAAGTCTTCGGCCCATGACCTCCCTGCCCGGCCCGCCGCCCGATCTCCGGTCGGCCGATGCGGCATTGGCGGCCCTGCTTCTTGCCATTGATCCAATCGGCCTGGGCGGCGCCGTGCTGCGCGGCGCGGGTGGGCCAGTACGGGATGCATGGATCAGCCGCTTCCGGGATCTGCTGCCCGCCGGCTCCCATGTCGGCAAGCTTCCCGCCTATGTGGCCGCGGACAGACTGCTGGGGGGGCTCGATGTGCCAGCAACCCTCAGCGCGGGCCGCCCCATGTTCGAGAAGGGCATCCTCGCGACTGCCGATGACGGGGCTCTGATCCTGAACTCCGCCGAGCGGCTTGAGACAGACAAGGCGGCCCTGATTGCAGCGGCAATGGACAGCGGCGAAGCGGCCGTCCAGCGCGACGGCATTTCATCCCGTTTGCCGGCCCGTTTCGCCTTGATCGCATGCGACGAAAGCCAGGCCGAAGATGAAGCCGTTCCGTCCGCGCTGGCTGAACGGCTCGCCTTTCACCTCGACTTCTCGGACATGATGTCGCTCGAAGGCAGCGATGCCAGCGGAATCGACACGCTCCGTAAACGGATGGCTTTCACCACGGTTCCGGCAGAGATATCCGAAGCGCTCTGCACCAGCGCGATCGCGCTGGGCATCGGTAGCCTGCGCGCCGGCCTCTTCGCGCTGAAGGCTGCAAGAGCGCTGGCAGCCTTGCGGGGCCACAACATCGTGACGGCAGAGGATGCTGCCGTCGCCGCCCGCCTCGTCCTGGCACCGCGGGCCGTCCGCTTTCCGGCCGCCGACCAGCCGGAGGAAGCGGCCGAACCGCAGGAGCCCGATGCCCCCGCACCGGACCAGGATGCGCAGAACGACAATTCATCGCCGGGCGAAATGACGGAACTCATTCTCGAAGCCGTAAGGCCGGTTCTCCCGAAGGGATTGCTGGAGGCCCTCGACATGGCGGTTTTGGCGCAGTCCGCGAAGTCCGGCGGCGGCGCCCTGTCGGCCAAGGCGGGAACGCGGCGCGGCCGGCCGGCCGGCAAGCGCAAGGGCGATCCACGCAACGGCGCCCGGCTCAATCTCATCGAGACCCTGCGCACGGCGGCGCCCTGGCAAAGGCTCAGGCTGAAGCTGGCGCCGGGCCGCACCGGCATCCAGGTGCGACGCGAGGACTTCCGAATCAACCGCTACAAGCAGCGCAACGAGACCACGGCGGTCTTCGTGGTCGACGCATCGGGTTCGGCCGCCCTGCAGCGCATGGCCGAAGCCAAGGGTGCCGTCGAGCTGATCCTGGCGGACTGCTATGTCCGGCGTGACCGCATCGCGCTCATTTCCTTTCGCGGCCGCAAGGCCGAAGTGCTTCTGCCCCCGACACGCTCGCTGCAGCGCGCGCGCCGCAGCCTCGCCGATCTACCCGGCGGCGGCGGAACGCCCCTCGGTGCGGCCATCGATCAGGCTGCCCTCATCGCCGACCAGGTGCGGCGCGGCGGCGGCAAGCCGCTGCTGGTGTTTCTCACCGACGGGCGCGGCAACATCGCGCGTGATGGCACCGCCGACCGCGCCGCGGCGCTCCGCGATGCCGCAGAAGCGGCAAGGGCGCTGCGCGTTCAGGGGTTCCGCACCATGGTCATCGACATCTCCGCCACGCCGAGCGATGCCGCGCGGCAACTGGCTGGCAACATGGCCGCAACCTATCTGCCACTTCCCATGCTGATGCCAGCCGCATCTCTCGCTCGGTTTCGACCGCCATGAAGGCAGGCGGGACCTCGCGTTTCGTCGACGCCGCAGGGATGGTCTGGCATGTGCAGATCATGGGGCAAGGGCCCGTCATCCTGCTCCTGCACGGCACCGGAGCCTCCACCCATTCCTGGCGCGACATCCTGCCGAAACTGGCCGACCGCTTTACGGTGGTGGCACCCGATCTGCCCGGCCACGGATTCACGGCCGATCCGCCGGCCTCCGCGCAGTCGCTGCCGGGCATGGCCAGCGCGGTCGCAGATCTGCTTCGCAAACTCGGCCTCTTGCCATTCCGCGGCGTCGGGCATTCAGCCGGCGCGGCGGTCCTAGTGCGCATGACCGTGCGCAAGATGATCGCGCCGGACGACATCGTCAGCTTCAATGGCGCCTTCTTTCAGGTGAGCGGGGTAGCTGGGCATTTCTTCACGCCGCTGGCCAAGGCCGCGGCCGCCACCAGCTTCATGCCGAAGCTCTTTGCCTCGATGGCGGACCAGAAGGCGGTCGAGCGCCTGCTCAAGGACACCGGCTCGAAGATCGACGCACGCGGCCTCGATCTCTATCGGCGGCTTTTCGCGAACCAGGGCCACGTCGCCGGCACCTTGCGGATGATGGCAGCCTGGGACCTGCACTGGACCGAACAGGATCTGCGCAACCTCACATGCCGCCTCTATCTCGTGCGGGGCGCAGCCGACCGTACCATCTCGCCACACGACAGCGACCGTGCCGCAAGATTATGCCCGACGGCCAGCGTCATCACCTTGGCAAACCTCGGACATCTGGCTCACGAGGAGAACCCCGGCCTGGCGGCGGAGATCATTGCGGATCCGGAAGGCTACCTCTTGCGCAATTCGAATTGACACTATCTAATGACAGGACATGTTTACAGATACTGACCAAGCCTCGGACCGAAGGCCCCATGCGGCCGTCATCGGCAGCGGTCTGGGCGGGCTTTCCGCCGCGATCCGGCTTGGCGCCAAGGGCTATCGCGTCACGGGGTTCGAAAAGCTGGAGCAGCCCGGCGGGCGCGCCAGTGTGTTCCGGCAGGATGGCTTCACCTTCGATGCCGGCCCCACCATCATCACCGCGCCTTTCCTTCTCGAGGAACTGTGGTCGCTCGCCGGACGCAAGCTCGCCGACGATGTGGAACTGCGCGCGCTCGATCCCTTCTATGCGATCCGCTTCGACGACGGCTCGGTCTTCACCTGCTGTGGCGATCCCGCGCGGATGCGCGCCGAGGTGGGCCGGCTGTCTCCCGGTGATGTGGCGGGCTACGACCGATTCATGGCGGAGAGCGAAGCGATCTACAGGATCGGCTTCGAGCAGCTTGGCCATGTGCCGTTCGGCTCGCCGATGGACATGCTGCGCATCCTGCCGGACCTGATGAAGCTGGGCGCCTGGCGCACCGTGCACCAGCATGTGGCCGCGCGCGTGAAGGACCCGCGCATCCGCATGGCGCTGAGCTTCCATCCACTCTTCATCGGCGGCAACCCGTTCAGGGTCACCGCCATCTACAGCATGATCGCCTATCTCGAGCGCGAGTTCGGCGTACATGCCGCGATGGGCGGAACCAATCGCATCGTCAGCGGCATGGTGAAACTCATCCGCGGCCAGGGCGGAACCGTGCTCTGCAATGCCGAGGTGGACGAGATCACCTGCACTGGCCGCCGCGCCACCGGTGTGCGCCTCGCTGGCGGCGAGGTCATTCCGGCCGAGATCGTCGTGTCCAACGCCGATACGGCGCAAACCTACCGCAAACTGCTCAAATCAACGCCGCGCAAGCGCTGGACCGACCGCCGCATGGCAAAGGCACGGCACTCCATGAGCCTTTTCGTCTGGTACTTCGGCACCAACAAGACATTTCCCGGCGTGCGTCATCATACAATTCTCATGGGGCCGCGCTATCGCGACCTGCTGCACGACATCTTTGAACGCAAGCATCTGGCGGAAGACTTCAGTCTCTATCTCCACCGGCCCACCGCGACCGACCCCACCCTGGCGCCAGAGGGCTGCGACAGTTTCTACGTGCTGTCGCCCGTACCGCACCAGGACTCCGGCATTGACTGGACCCGGAAGGCCGAATCCTACCGTCGCGCCATTGCGCGCAAGCTGGACGAGACCGAGCTTCCCGGCTTCGAGAAGCACATCGTGACCGAACGGCTGATGACGCCGATCGATTTCGAAACGCGGCTGTCGTCCTACAAGGGTGCAGCCTTCGGGCTGGAACCGGTCCTGCTGCAAAGCGCCTGGTTCCGGCCCAACAACAGGAGCGAAGACATCGACAATCTCTTCATCGTCGGTGCCAGTACGCATCCAGGCGCCGGTATTCCCGGTGTCATCTCCTCAGCGCGTATTCTCGACATGGTGGTGCCCGATGCAGCCCGGTTCGCCTGACCCGATGATCGTCACACCGGCCGATATGGCCGCCTGCCGCCAGATGATCCGCGACGGTTCCAAGACCTTTTTCATGGCATCCCTGCTGCTTCCCGATCGCGTGCGTGCGCCGGCGCGCTCGCTCTATGCCTTCTGTCGCGTGGCCGATGACGCGGTCGACCAGTCGCATGACAGCCGCGCCGCCGTGGCGCTCCTGCATCAGCGGCTCGACGCGATCTATCGCGGCCAGCCCATGGCCAATGTGGCAGACCGTGCTTTCGCCGATGTCGCGCGCCGTCACTCCATTCCCCGCGCCATACCCGAGGCACTCATCGAGGGTTTCGCCTGGGATGCCGAGGGCCGCCGCTACGACAGCCTGTCAGATGTCGTCGCCTATGCGGTACGCGTGGCCGGCACGGTGGGCGTCATGATGTCGATCATCATGGAAGCCCGCGAGGAAGCAGCGATCGCCAGGGCCTGTGACCTGGGCGTGGCGATGCAACTCACCAACATCGCCCGCGACGTCGGCGAGGATGCCCGCAATGGCCGGCTGTACATTCCGCGCAGCTGGTTTGCCGACACAGGCACGGATGCCGATGCCTTCGTGGCGCGGCCGCAGCATAGTCCGCAACTGGCTGCCATGATCTCGCGCCTGCTCGGCGAAGCCGACCGGCTCTACGATCGCGCCACCGCCGGCATCGACCTTCTGCCTGCCGGCTGCCGCCCCGCCATCCATGCTTCGCGCCTGCTCTATTCCGAAATCGGGCGCGAGGTGGAACGCGCCGCGCACGACAGCGTCGGCCAGCGGGCGGTCGTCTCGACCGGGCGCAAGTCGCTGCTCATGTGCTCGGCCCTGGTTGCCTCGATCGCCCGGCGCAATGCCAGCGACGCGCCGGTGCTTGAAGAGGCCCGCTTCCTGGCGGATGCCGTCGCCGCCGCGCCCAAACCCGAGGCCCGCCCACGCAGTTTCGACGAGCGGGCGCGCTGGCTTGCCGATCTCTTCATGCGGCTTGAAAAGCAGAGGCAATGAGCAGCAGCACCCTCATCACAGTGGAGATGGGGCTTGTCATCGTGCTGGTCCTGGGGTTTGGCTTCTGGGAACTCTACACGCTGCGGCGCGACAAGCGGAGATAGGGTCTCAACCCCGACGCGGCATGCGGAAGGGCAGCATGGCCTGGATCACCGGGTTGGCGAACTTGCGAAGCGAAAGACTCTCGTGAAAGGCCATGACCTGCTCGCCGCCGATCTCGGCACGCACCAGCGAGCGCGCATAGAAAGGCGCATCCTCAAGCGTTGCAACGAGCGTGGCGGCCGAGTCCGAATGGACCTGCCGGGACATGCGCCAGAAGCCGCGCGGCAGCCGGCGCAAAGGCGGGATGGCCTGGCGCAATACGTCGCCACTCCGGCTGAAGCGCAGGGCGAAGGAGTTCCGGCTGCCATCAGCCCGCAACGTATCGTAGGTCACATGTACGCCATCGGATGTCGGCGCGCGCGACCACGTCCAATCTGCAAAGCTCTGTTCCAGAGGCACTGAACCCCAGTTCATGTCATGATAGCCTTCACCGCGCCAGGCGATGCGTGGCGAGTCGAAGCGGGCTTCGACATCGCCAAGCGGTGCCACCGGGCGCCAGTGATGCTGGGAGTCTCCGTCCAGCGCCTCCGTGTGCGCGAAGAGGCGCCGCGGCGTCAGCCGGACCTGGCCGCGCAGGCGCCCGGGGATTGGAACGGTCACTTCATCGATGTCGATCACAAGCGAACCGTCCTGCCACGTCATGCGGCTTGGCCCGACGGTGAAACTGGCCGCCTCGCGCTTGACATGCCGCGCCCCGCGCTCGGTCATGCTCCAGCGATGGCCCGCATCGCCATAGAGGGCCACATTGATGGCGCAGTGATTGCCGGCATCGGCCGGACCCCTGCGCCGTGCCCAGGCATAATAGGGCGAGAAAACGCTGCCCACGAAGCCGATGATGGTCAAGCCGTGGCGCGCATCCGAACTCAGCGCGTCGAGATACCACCAGCGGTAGCCGTTCGGCGGAACCACCGCGTCGAAACGCGGGCGTTCAGCAGGCTCTCCGCCGCCAGCCGGCCGGAGAGCGCCGCCATCGGAATGCCCGGCCCCGGATGCACGCTGCCGCCGGCCAGGAACAGGCCCGGGAGTGCCGTGGCCGCTGCCGGCCTGCGAAATGATGCCATCCATCCGTGTGATGCCCTTCCATAAAGTGCCCCGCCCGTGGCCGGAAACAACTGCGCGAATCCGGCGGGGTCGGTCACGACGCAGTCCTGCGGCTGCCAGTCCAGTTGCAGGCCGCAGACCTGAAGCCGGCGCCGCATCGCCGCCTCGGCCCTCGGAACATCGGTGCGCAGCGTGTCGCCCGTCGCGGGCGCG
>JAPLOT010000309.1 GCA_026400595.1 Alphaproteobacteria bacterium
TCGAGCATCCCGCCGGTCTCGCAGGAGATCCGCGACCACTGGCGCAGCTACGATGGCGATCTTCACGGCGAACTCGCGGCGCGCGATCCCGAAATGGCGCGGCGCCTGCGCCCGCAGGACCGGCAGCGCATCGTCCGCGCGCTGGAGGTGGTCGAGACCACCGGGCGCTCGCTGCTGGACTGGCAGCAGGACGTGCAGGCGCCGCCGCCGCTGGCAGGCGTCGAGGTCGAACGCGTCTTCATGGAGGTGCCGCGCGACGAGCTCTATGCCCGGGCCGAGCGGCGCTTCGACCAGATGATCAATGCCGGCGCGCTGGGCGAGGTCGAGAAGGTCATCACCTACGATCCGGCGCTGCCGATGATGAAGGCCATCGGCCTTCCCGAACTCGCCGCCCATTTGCGGGGCGAGACCACGCTGGAGGAGGCCGTGGCGCTGGCCAAGACGGCGACCCGGCAGTACATCAAGCGCCAGCTCACCTGGTGGCGCGGGCAGATGGGACATTGGCGCGATGAACAGTGATACAAGCGGGACGGACGGCGCCCTGGCGCCGCGGCGCTACACCGACTTCCGGGCCGCCCTCCAGCTGTCCTACGAGGAAGAGATCTCCGGAGCGGCCTATTTCGCCGGGCTCGCAAGTCACTTCGAGGGCCGGCCGCATGAGGCGCTGATGCTGCTCGCCCGCATCGAGGCGGTAACGGCCGCCGCTGTCCGGCCGCTGGTCGTCCATTACGGGATCGAAGCTCAACCGTCCGCCACCCTGCGCGCCGCCGGGCGTGCCGAGGCCGAACAGCGGCGCGGCCAAAGCTGGGCCATGCTGGTGGCGGAAATGGCCAGGGACTTCCCGGCCTATGTGGAGGAGTTCGACGAGATCATCGCCCTGGCGCCGGCGGAGGACCGCGCCGGCCTGGCTGTGCTCCGCGACCATGAGGTCGCAGCGGTGGACTTCGCGCAGATGGAGCGGGCCGGCGATCCCGGAAGCCTGTCGCCGCTCCATGATTTCCTTGCCCGCTATCAGGTGGCTTGACCTTTTTCCTCCGTCCACGTACAACCCCCGCCCATGAACACCATTCTCGTCGTAGGACCGCGCAGCGCCGGGGAGGCTTAAGCCTTCAGGATCTGGTGGTGCTGCGCGGAAATCAGGCTCCCTTGGGGGCCTTTTTTATTGCCTGGGCTTGAAATGCATGTTTGACGAAACGGGACAGAGACAAAGAGGTTTGCGATGGCCACGAATGAAATGACGGGTGCCGAGATCGTGCTGAAGGCGCTGGTCGATCAGGGGGTCGAGCATATCTTCGGCTACCCCGGCGGCGCGGTCCTGCCGATCTATGACGAGATCTTCCAGCAGGAGAAGGTCAAGCACATCCTCGTGCGCCACGAGCAGGGCGCCACCCATGCGGCGGAAGGCTATGCCCGCTCCACCGGCAAGTGCGGGGTTGTCCTGGTGACCTCCGGCCCTGGCGCCACCAATGCGGTGACCGGCCTCACCGACGCGCTGATGGATTCCATCCCCATGGTCTGCATCACCGGCCAGGTGCCCACCCACCTCATCGGCAACGACGCCTTCCAGGAATGCGACACGGTGGGCATCACGCGGCCCTGCACCAAGCACAATTACCTGGTGAAGGACGTGAACGACCTCGCCCGCATCCTGCACGAGGCCTTCTATGTCGCCACTCACGGCCGTCCCGGCCCGGTGGTGGTCGACATCCCGAAGGACGTGCAGTTCGCCACCGGCAAGTATGTCGGCCCCAAGAACATCGAGCACAAGACCTACCGGCCCAAGGTGAAGCCCGACCAGAACGCCATCCGCGCGGCGGTCGAGCTCATCGCCACGGCCAAGCGCCCGGTGCTCTATACCGGCGGCGGCGTGATCAATTCGGGGCCGACCGCCTCCAAGCTGCTGCGCGAATTCGTGGCGCTCACCAATATCCCGATCACCTCCACGCTGATGGGGCTTGGCGCCTATCCGGCGGCGGGCAAGAACTGGCTGGGCATGCTCGGCATGCACGGCATGTACGAAGCCAACATGGCGATGCACGACTGCGACGTGATGATCAATATCGGCGCGCGCTTCGACGACCG
>JAPLOT010000065.1 GCA_026400595.1 Alphaproteobacteria bacterium
TGGCGCCATGTCGGTTCTCCAGCCCATGATCGATGCCGGCGAAATCGTCGTCCCGTCGGGTCAGATGGGCATGGACAAGGTCGGCACGCTGCGCTGGGACGGCGCAGTGGCCCAGTCGCGCATGGACAACCTGCTGTCGGCCAACTACACCGACAAGAAGGTCCACGGCGTACTGTCGCCCTATGACGGCCTGTCGCGCGGCATCATCTCCTCGCTCAAGGGCGTGGGCTATGCCCCAGGCCCAGAAATGCCGATCGTCACAGGCCAGGACGCCGAAGTCGCATCGGTCAAGGCGATGCAGGCCGGCGAGCAGTATTCGACCGTGTTCAAGGACACGCGCGAACTGGCCAAGACCACGGCCGGCATGGTCGACGCGGTGATGCAGGGCAAGGAACCCGCCATCAACGACACGAAGACCTACAACAACGGCGTGAAGGTGGTTCCGTCCAACCTGCTGGTTCCCTACTCGGTGGGTAAGGACGACATCCAGAAGATGCTGGTCGACTCCGGCTACATCAAGGCCGAAGAACTGCAGTAACGATCTGATGCAGCGGGCCCTGCAAGTTCACTTGCAGGGCTCGTCTTTCTTTGTGTAAGTCTGGATGGACCGCCCGCGAGAAGGCGGGGCGCACGCAGCCGGACGGTCGGCTGCGGGACAGGGGAGGCGAGGGGATCGGCCATGCAGCCCATCCTTGAGATGCATGGAATCACCAAGACGTTTCCGGGTGTGAAGGCGCTGACGGACGTCAATCTCACGGTTATGCCAGCCGAGATTCATGCAGTGGTGGGCGAGAACGGGGCGGGCAAGTCCACGCTGATGAAGGTGCTTTCCGGCGTCTATCCCTCCGGCAGCTACGATGGCATCATCAAATTCGAGGGCAAGGACCGTCACTTCAAGACCATCGGCGATTCCGAGGACATCGGCATCATCATCATTCATCAGGAGCTGGCTCTGGTGCCGCTCTTGTCGATCGCCGAGAACATCTTTCTGGGCCACGAGACTGCCAGGAATGGCGTGATCAACTGGTTCGAAGCCTTTTCCAAGACCAGGGATCTGCTGAAAAAGGTTGGCCTCAGCGAGCATCCGAACACGCTGATCACCAATATCGGCACCGGCAAGCAGCAGCTGGTCGAGATCGCCAAGGCGTTGAACAAGAAGGTAAAGCTGCTGATCCTCGACGAACCCACCTCGAGCCTCAACGAGACGGATTCGAATGCCTTGCTCGATCTGCTGAAGGGCTTCAAATCGCAGGGTATCTCGTCGATCCTCATCACGCACAAGCTGAATGAGGTGATGAAGGTTGCCGACCGTATCACCGTGATCCGTGACGGCAAGACCATCGATACGATGGACGTTCATTCCGGCGAGGTGAACGAGGATCGTATCATCAAGGCGATGGTGGGCCGCGAGCTGACCGATCGCTATCCGCCGCGCCGGGCCAAGGTGCAGGATACGATCTTCGAAGTGAAGAACTGGAATGTCTTTCATCCTCTGCACGCGGATCGGCAGATCATCAAGGACGTCAACATCCATGTGAAGAAGGGCGAAGTGGTTGGCATCGCCGGCCTCATGGGGGCCGGCCGCACCGAGCTTGCCATGTCGATCTTCGGCCGCGCCTACGGCCAGCGGATCAGCGGCGAGGTGCTGCTACACGGCAGGCCGGTGGATGTCTCGACCATTCCCAAGGCGATGGATGCCGGGCTGGCTTATGCCACCGAGGACCACAAGACCTACGGCCTCGTACTGATTGACCACATCAAGCACAATGTCACGCTGGCCAACCTTGACGGCGTATCCGGTCGCGGCGTGATCGACGACATGCATGAGCTGACGGTCGCCAACAAGTATCGCAACGATCTGCGCATACGTTCGGCCGGCGTTTACCAGGCCACGGTCAATCTCTCGGGCGGCAACCAGCAGAAGGTCGTGCTGTCGAAATGGCTGTTCTCCGGCCCTGAGGTGTTGATCCTGGATGAGCCGACCCGCGGCATCGACGTCGGCGCGAAGTACGAGATCTATGGCATCATCAACAAGCTGGCCGAAGAGGGCAAGGCGGTGATCGTCATTTCTTCCGAGATGCCTGAGCTGTTGGGGATTTCCGACCGGATCTATGTTCTGAACGAGGGGCGCGTCGTTGGCGAGATGCCGGCGAAGGAAGCGTCCCAGGAGAAGATCATGCGCGCCATAATGAAGTCTTGGGAGCAATGAGATGACAGACGCCACTGTGACCTCGGCCAGTCCGAACATCATGCGGTTCGTAAGGGCCAACATCCGCGACTATGCGCTGCTCATCTCGCTGCTCGCCATCATGGTCTTCTTCCAGTTCACGACGGGTGGCATCCTGTTCACGCCGCTGAACATGACCAACATCATCCTCCAGAACAGCTATATCGTGATCATGGCGCTGGGCATGCTGCTGATCATCGTCGCTGGCCATATTGACCTGTCGGTCGGCTTCCTGAGCGGCTTCGTCGGCGCAATTGCCGGCGTGATGATGGTGACCTGGAAGTTCGACACCTTCACCTCGGTCGCTGTTTGCCTCGCCTTCGGCACGCTGATCGGCATGCTGCAGGGATATTTCGTGGCCTTCTTCCGAATTCCGGCCTTCATCGTGACCCTCGCCGGGATGCTGATCTTCCGCGGCTTGATGATCGCCATGCTGAGCGGCCGCAATCTCGGGCCGTTCCCGGAGTCGTTCCAGGCCTTGTCCAACGGCTATGTTCCAGACTTCCTGGCCTTCATGGCGCCGCAGGGCTTCAACCTCTTTGCCATGGTCGTGGGAGCGGTGGTCACCGGACTGATCCTCTGGTCCAACTGGCGGTCGCGCCAGCTCGAACAGGCCCACGGCATGGCCGAGGAACCGATCGAACTCTTCTACATCCGCAACGCGCTCATCGCCGCGGCCTTCCTCGGCTTCTCCTGGATCATGGCCAGCCACCGGGGCCTGCCCAATGTGCTGATCACCATGTTTGCGCTGGTGGCGCTGTTCATGTTCATCACCACGCGCACGACCTTCGGTCGCCGCGTCTATGCCATGGGTGGCAACGAGAAGGCGGCGAAACTGTCCGGCATCCGCACCGAGCGGGTCACGGTCATGATCTTCGGCATCATGGGGGCGCTAGCGGCGCTGGCCGGCCTGGTTTATGCGGCGCGGCTCAACTCGGCGCAGCCCAAGGCCGGACAGGGCCTTGAACTTGACGTGATCGCTGCCTGCTTCATCGGGGGCGCGGCCGTGACCGGGGGCGTGGGCAAGGTGACCGGCGTGGTCATCGGCGCCTTCATCATGGGCGTGATGAACAATGGCATGGGCATCATGGGGGTCGGTATCGACTGGCAGCAGGTCATCAAGGGCGCCGTGCTGATGCTGGCCGTCTTCCTGGACGTCTACTACAAGAACAAGGCCGTCTGATCGACATCAGGCTGCCGTCTCACCCGCCCAGACCTGGCCCGGCCGGAACGCCGCAAAGCGCCGGTCCGCAAGGCCGGCCGCCGCTCTGGCCGTGGACAGATCGCGTTCGGGCTGGTCGATCGCCTCGTTGGTCAGCTGAAAGGTGCCCCAGTGATGGCCGATGGCCGAGGCGGCGCCGCAGTCGGTCATGATCTTCACCGCCTCGGCGGGGTTCACATGCTGAGGCTGCATGAACCAGCGAGGCTCGTAGGCCCCGATCGGGAGCGTTGCCAGGCGGATGGGGCCGAAGGTCTTGCCCGCGTCGCGGAAGAACCGGCCGTCGCCGTAGCCGGTATCGGCAACATGATAGATCGTGCCGGCAGGCGTGGTGATGACGAAGGAGGCCCACAGAGCCTTGCGTCGGTCAAGCAGGCCACGGGCCGACCAGTGATAGGACGGCGTGAAGTGGACAGTTACGCCGTTGCCAGCGTCATGGGCCTGTCCCCAGTCATAGGTCTGTACCGCCGACGCAGACGCAATGGCAGGTGCAATGGCGGCGTCGTTGCCAAGCGGCGCGATGACCGTCGGCTTCCAGCGGCCGGCGATCTGGCCCAGCGTGGCCGTATCGAGATGGTCGTAGTGTCCGTGCGAGACCACAACCAGATCGATGGGCGGCAGTGCGTCGAAGGCGATGCCGGGCGGATTGACCCGCTTTGGTCCGGCAATGCTAACGGGACTTGCTCGCTCCGAGTAGACCGGATCGACCAGGATGTTGAGGCCCGCAACCTGATAGAGCAGGCTGGCGTGGCCGATCAGCGCAACCCGGAGCCCTGTGCCGCCGACCCGCTGCGGCGGCACATCGGCAAAGGGACTTGGCGCAAACGCAGACCAAGAGGCTGCGGTCTCTCCGAAACGCCAGCGCAGCAGCCGCGCGATACCTCCCTCGAGCGGGTGGCCGGGAACGAAGAATCGCGTGCCATCGAAGTGATCGCTCATGGGACCTGAATAGGAGCTGTTGGTGTTGTAGCGATAGGCCCCCGTGCTGAAGAGCAGGGCGGCGGCAGCAGTGGCACTGCGTGCGATGACGGCTCTGCGGTTCATCCTGATCCCACCCGGTGGCCTGATTGGCTTCAGTACGATCTACGTGCCGCGCGGCCATTGGGATGACGAGGTGGCCATGAATGGAGCGGAGCCGGCACTGGGTGGGGCAGTGCCGGCTCCTGAGTACCCGGTCTGGTGGGGGATGGGGGGACGCCGACCGGGTCTGTTCTCTGCGTGTCTCTCCTGCCTCAGCGGCGGGTTCCAGCGGCGACAATGCCGTTGGCGATGGTTTTCTCCCTGGCGAGCGACACCCAGCTGCGCGGATCGCGCTGGGACTGGCGCTTGAGGAACGTGTAGTCGAGGTCCGTCCAGCGGCGAATCTCGTTGCGGCGGTTGTCGAGGACGTAGTCGCCGTCGCTGGTGCTGACGGTCAGCACGGCATGGCCCTCGTTCCTTTCGTCCAGGACGACCGTGATCAGCAACGCCGAAGCCGGAAAACCCAGGTTCTCGAGGTAGCGCTTCTTCAGCAGAACATAGTCTTCGCAGTCACCGGCATCGGCTGGATAGGTCCAGTATTCGACCTCCCCGAACAGGTCGCTGTCGCTTACGGGTGCGACCTTGCCATTCACGTAGGTGTTGACCTGATAGAGCAGGGTCCAGCGCTCCTGGCTCATCCTGAGCTTGGCCGGCCGTGCCGCATTGGCCCGGCAGTCTTCAGGATTGCGCGCACAGAAACCGATGAAGCCAATGGGCGGAAGCGCCTGGCCGTATTCGGTTGCATGCTTGCTCGTCTTTGGTTTGACCCAGGGGCCGTCGTGGCTGCCCAGAGCCATGACCGGCGCGGCTCCCAGGCTGAGACCCAGAAGTGCCGCCCCCACGGCGGTTCTGATCTTCATTTGACGTCCCTTTTGTCTTCTCGTTGCAGCCACACTAGCCACACAGGCTTTGAGATGCCGTTCAGATGGGCATGCAAATGAGGGGGATTCCGGTAGCTTTGCAGTAACCATTGACGCCGCTGCGACCAGCCGGAACCGGGGGTTGATTAATGGGTTAACCCCTGTTAGACACCGCTCGCCTTCGCAGGTGGCATGCGGCCATGGCGGAATTGGTAGACGCACTAGCTTGAGGTGCTAGCGAGTAACATCGTGGAGGTTCGAGTCCTCTTGGCCGCACCAAACCTTTAGGTTTCCCTGCAGATTAGGGCATGGGTTTCCCACCCCGAGCAGTCTCCAAGCCCTCTCGGCAGGCCTGGCTTACCGGCAATTGCTTGGCGCGCGCTGACCGGCGAAGCGGTCGTTGATCCAGCCGATGGCGATCGGGGTGCTGGCCTTGCCGGAGCCGCCATGCGTCTTGCGCGGCAGGGTGACGAAAGAGACCGGGGCACCAGTCCGGCAGGCCGCGCGAACGAACTGCACCGTCACTGCAGGCCAGACCAGCGTGTCATCTGATCCCTGCACGATGAGCAGCGGTGTCTTTCCCGATACGCCGTGAATGGAATTCTCATGCATGATGCTGCCCCATGGCGGGGCCAGCAGTGCTTCTGCGGCGATGAAATCCTTTGGCAGACCTTTCTGCGCCGATAGCGCCTCGAGCTGACCTTCGAGATTGTTGATACAATTCCGGTTCACCGCAAAGACCTGGTTCACGGCTCGGCGATCAACCAGGCTGTCGATCGGCACTCCGTACTTCAGGCTCCAGGACCCCACGGTCATGGCGGACAGGATGCGCCCGGGTATCGTCTCGATGTTTGCTTGAAGCAGCACCGGTAGGTCTGTGGGCGGCGCCGTCGCCGCAACGCCCACCAGTCTGAGTTCAGGAGCGTAGCTTCGGCTGAGCTTTTCGCCGAACAGAACCGCATGTCCGCCCTGCGAGTAGCCCCACATGGCATAGCGGCTGCCCCCGCCCACGCCGGGGATCTGGCGGGCCGCGCGGACGGAATCGATAACGGCCTGGGCCTGTCCGCGGCCAACGAGATAGCCCACGGGTCCGGGCGTGCCGAGTCCGGGGTAGTCGGTCGCCGCGACGACATAGCCGTTCGCGATCAGGTCGTTCAGTCCGGAAATCATGGTGGTGATGTTGTTGCGCAGGGAAGGTGCGCAATTGCGGGCCACCCCGGTGGTCGGATGGGCCCAGGCGACGATCTTCCTCTGGGCCGGGTCCTTCGGCGCATAATCTGAGACAACCACCATGCCCGAGGCTGCGATGGGGCGCCCCCGGTAGTCCCGGGTGCTGTAGAGGACCCGCCACGCCTTGGCCCGATAGAAGGCCGGAAGCCTCGCCGGTTCGTAGCGCAGAAGGGTCCCCGGCGGCACGTTCAGCCGTGACGGCGGGATATTGTAGAAGTCGGAAACCGACGGCTTGGCGAGCGCGGCCTGGCAGCAGATGAGAATGGCGAGGGCGATGACGAACCGGGACACAGCTTCGCCGAGGTAGCGGTGATGAGTTCCGGTCCTGGAGGTAGCAGCCATGCAGGCACTCCCACGACGTTCAGCGGCGCGAAACTGGCCTGAGTATCAAGGCAATGCAAGTGGGGGCGACTCGCAGGAACCGCATGTCGCGCTAGGGGCAGTTGTTGGGTGGGCGCTGACCGGCGAAGCGGTTGGCGATCCAGCCGATGGTTTCCGGGACGCTGGCCTTGCCGGCACTGTCGTGAGTCTTCTGGGGCAGGGTGACAAACTGGATGACGGCTCCCGCCGCACAGGCCTTCTTTACGAATTGCTCCGTAATGGCGGGCCACACGAGGGTGTCAGCCAAACCCTGCATGATGAGCACGGGTGTCTTCCCCGCGATGCCGCGCACGGAGTTCTCGCTGATGATCTGGCTCCAGGGTGGCGAAGCCAATGCCTGCTGGCTGATGAAGTTCTCGGGCAGCGCCTTTTCGTCGGACAGGTCGTGGATCTGGCCTTCGAAGTTGTTGATGCAGTTGTTGTTGATTTCGGCAACCTTTCCGATGGCGGAGGGTACGACCACGGTGTCCATCGCAACCCCGTATTTCCTGCTCCATGACTGCACGGCCATCGCCGCAAGGATCTTGCCCGTTGCAGAATTGATGTCGGCCCGCAGCAGGGCGTCGAGATTGGTCGGCGGCGCTGTTGCAGCAACGCCTACCAGCTTCAGTTCTGGCGCGTAGCTATGCGCAAGATTCTCGCCAAAAAGAACTGCCTGGCCGCCCTGTGAATAACCCCACAGGGCGTAGCGGTCGCTGCCACCCAAACCCGGTATCTGCCGCGCCGCCCGGACCGAGTCGATCACCGCATAGGCCTGGCCCCGTCCGACCAGATACCCCGCAGGGCCCACGGTTCACAGGCCGGGATAGTCGGTGGCGGTGACGATGAAGCCTTACGAGATCATGTCATCCAGGCCAAGTATGAACAGCGGGATATCATTGTGCAG
>JAPLOT010000275.1 GCA_026400595.1 Alphaproteobacteria bacterium
GAACAGGCCGCCTATCGTGCCCGCGAGATCGGCGGCAAACTCTGGGTCGTCAAGGCGCAGGTCCACACCGGCGGCCGCGGCAAGGCTGGCGGCGTGAAGCTCTGCCGCAGCGAGGACGAGGTGATGGAGGCCGCCGACGACCTGCTTGGCAAGAAGCTCGTGACGCATCAGTCCGGCCCGGCCGGCAAGATCGTCTACCGCCTCTATGTCGAAGGCGGCGTCGCCATCGTGAAGGAGCTCTATCTGGGCTTCGTGCTCGACCGCAAGTCGGAACGCGTGATGGTGGTTGCCTCATCCGAGGGCGGCATGGAGATCGAGGAGATCGCCGCCGAGAAGCCGCAGTCGATCTTCAAGGTCAGCGTCGAACCCGCCGTCGGCATGCAGGCCTTCCAGGCCCGCGAAATCGCCTTCGCCCTCGGCCTTGCGCCCAGCCAGATCCAGTCGGCCGTCAACGCCATCCTCGGCTGCTACCGCGCCTTCGAGGAACTGGATGCTACCATGGTTGAGATCAACCCGCTGATCGTCACCGAGGACGATCACGTCATGGCGCTCGATGCCAAGATGACATTCGACGACAACGCCATGTTCCGCCATCCGGCGCTTGCGGAACTCCGCGACAAGAGCCAGGAAGACCCGCGCGAGACTCACGCCAACGACCGCGGCCTGTCCTACGTCGGCCTGACCGGCAAGATTGGCTGCATCGTCAACGGTGCGGGCCTGGCCATGGCGACCATGGACATGATCAAGCTGGCCGGGGGCGAACCGGCCAACTTCCTCGACATCGGCGGCGGCGCCACGCCCGAGCGGGTGGCCAAGGCCTTCAAGCTCGTGACGATGGACAAGAACGTCGAGGCGATCCTGGTGAACATCTTCGCCGGCATCAACCGCTGTGACTGGGTGGCCGAAGGCGTCGTTCAGGCACTGGAGAAGAACCCGGTCGGGGTGCCGGTCATCGTACGGCTGGCCGGAACGCATGTCGAGGAAGGCCGCAAGATCCTGGCGCGCTCGGGCCTCCCCATCATCCGCGCCAACACGCTTGCCGAAGCCGCCGAACGTGCCGTCTCGGCGTGGAAGAACAACAATACCGTCAGCCTGAAAGTGGTGAACGCATGACCATCCTTCTCGATCGTTCGACGCCGGTACTGGTGCAGGGCATCACCGGCAAGATCGGCTCCTTCCACACCAAGGAAATGCTGGAATACGGCACCCACATCGTGGGCGGCGTCACACCCGGCAAGGGCGGCATGACCGAACAGGGCGTGCCGGTCTTCGACACCATGAAGGAAGCGGTTACCAAGACCGGCGCAACGGCCTCGGTCGTCTTCGTGCCGCCGCCATTCGCCGCCGACTCGATCATGGAAGCCGCGGACGCCGGTGTGAAGCTCTGCGTGGCCATCACCGACGGCATCCCGGCCCAGGACATGATCCGGGTGAAGCGCTACATGCGCCGCTATCGTGCCGAGAACCGCATGCGACTCGTGGGACCGAACTGCGCCGGCGTCATCTCGCCCGGCAAGGCCCTGCTCGGCATCATGCCCGGCAACATCTACCTGCAGGGCCATGTCGGGATCGTCGGCCGTTCCGGCACGCTCGGCTACGAAGCCGCAGCACAGATGAAGGATCTCGGCATCGGCGTCTCGACCAGCGTCGGAATCGGCGGCGATCCGATCAACGGCTCGTCCTTCAAGGACATCCTCGAACTCTTCGAGGCCGATCCGGAGACCCATGCCGTTGTCATGATCGGCGAGATCGGCGGTCCGCAGGAAGCGGAAGCTGCCGAATACATTCGCGACCACATGACCAAGCCGGTGATCGCCTATGTCGCCGGTCTATCGGCGCCCAAGGGCCGCAAGATGGGCCATGCCGGTGCCATCATCTCGGCCTTCGGCGAAGGTGCATCCGAAAAGGTGGAACTGCTGCGTGAAGTGGGCGTGGCCATTGCACCGACTCCGGCGGAAATCGGCTCGACCGTCGCCACGCGTCTCAAGAAGGCGGCCTGAGGGCCGCCTTCCTCCCACATCCCGATCCGAAAGAATCCCATGAGCTTCTTCACTGTCGAACCGGCGCCTGCGCGCCTCAACCGGAGCGAACTGGCGGTCCCCGGCAGCCAGCCGCAGATGTTCGAGAAGGCTGCGAAGTCGGCCGCCGACGTGGTCTTTCTGGACCTGGAAGACGCCGTGGCGCCGGACGACAAGGCCCAGGCCCGCAAGAACATCATCCAGGCCATCGGCGACATCGACTGGGGCAGCAAGGCGCTGTCGGTGCGCATCAATGGCCTGGACACCCATTACATGTACCGCGACGTGGTGGATGTGCTGGAGCAGGCCTCCGAGCGCCTCGACCTCATCATGATCCCGAAGGTGGGGACGGCCGCGGATGTCTATGCCGTCGACATGCTCTGCACCCAGGTCGAGACCGCGCGTGGCCGCAGGAAGCGGGTGGGCTTCGAGATGATCATCGAGACCGCACTCGGCATGCAGAACGTGCACGAGATCGCGGCCGCCTCGAAACGCAACGAATCCCTGCACTTCGGGGTGGCCGACTATGCCGCCTCGACCAAGGCGCGCACCACCTCGATCGGCGGCGCCAATGCGGACTATGCCGTGCTGACCGAGCCGCTGGAGGACGGCAGCCGCCAGACCCACTGGGGCGACATGTGGCACTATGCGATCTCGCGCATGGTGGTGGCGGCCCGGGCCAACGGGCTTCGCCCGGTCGACGGGCCCTTCGGCAATTTCTCCGACGCGAGGTCCTCGTCAAGAAAGCCGAGATGATCGCAAGAGCCTGAAACCGCGGCGTTGAACGCATGAAACGCGCGATCTAAACCAGATACGACGACCCGGTCGACCCCCTGCAGGGCCAGCCGTCACATGGGAGAGCAAGATGATCAGATTTGGAGTCCTGGGCGCCGGACGGATCGGCAAGGTCCATGCCCGCACCATCGCCGCATCGAAGCAGGCAACCGTCGCCTATCTGGCCGACGCCATGCCGGAGGCCGCCGCCAGCCTTGCAGCAGAGGTCGGCGCCATGGTCGCGTCGGTCGAGGATATCATCAAGGCAAAGGACGTGGACGCGGTACTGATCGCCACGCCGACCGGCACCCATGCTGACCTGATCGAAGCGGCATCCAATGCCGGCAAGGCCATTCTCTGCGAAAAGCCGGTGAGCCTCTCGGTCGAGCGCATCCTCGCCTGCCTCAAGGTGGTTGAGAAGAACAAGTCCAACCTGATGATCGGCTTCAACCGCCGGTTCGATCCAAACTTCGCGGCGCTCGCCCACCGGCTCCATGCCGGCGCCATCGGCAATCTCGAGCTGGCGACCATCATAAGCCGCGATCCGGCGCCGCCGCCGGCCGACTATGTGAAGGGTTCGGGTGGATTGTTCCGCGACATGATGATCCACGACTTCGATCTTGCGCGCTTCCTGGTGGGCGAGGAATTCGTGACCGTCCATGCGCTGGGTTCCGCGCTTGTCGATGAGGCCATCGGCGCCGCGGGCGACGTCGACACCGCCGCTGTGCACATGCAGACCGCGTCTGGCAAGATCGCCGTCATCACCAATTCGCGCCGCGCGACCTACGGGTATGACCAGCGTATCGAGGTGCATGGCTCGAAGGGCATGCTGCGGGCCGGAAACGTGCACAACACGACGGTCGAACTTGCAAATGCTGACGGTTTCCAGGGTGACCCCGTTCTCAACTTCTTCACCGAGCGCTATGGCCAGGCCTATGCCAACGAGGTGCTGGCCTTTATCGACGGCATGGCCAAGGGCGTTTCGGCGCGGCCCAACGGTCATGACGGCCTGCAGGCGCAGAAGCTGGCCGATGCGGCAACCGAGTCCTGGTCAAGCGGCAAGCCGGTAAAGGTCGGCTGAGCCCGGAACTCAGCAGCGCTGTGTGGCCTTGTCAGTCCAGGCAGACCACTTTAGCTTGGCCGCCTCTCGTCCGCCGTCCGCGAAATAGACAGCCATGCGGATCACACAAAGGTAATTCCTGCTTGTCCTGTGGCCTTCATCAGCATTGGCCTGCACCAGACGCGATTACAGGGCGTCGGGATCAGCACTACGCAGCTGCGCGACGTCGAGAGTCCCGATGCGCGCAAAGTCACGCTCGCAGGTCTTGCCGATACCTGGAATGGAGGTCAGACGCATGCCACTGATAGCCGACAAGCAAGACCTCGGATCACCGCAGGGAGATGACACATGACAGATGGCGACACATTCAAGAACCTCTCCATGGACGGCAAAATCGCCGTCGTCACCGGATCGACGCAAGGGCTTGGCGAAGCCATCTGCAGCCTCTTCGCCGATCGTGGCGTGAAGGGGCTGGTGATCTGCGGCCGCAATGCGCAGCGCGGGGTGAAGGTGAAGGCCAGTCTCGAGGCCAGGGGCGTGAAGACGGTCTTCGTGCAGGCGGACCTCAGCCAGCTTGCCGATGTGCGCAAGGTCGTCTCCGCATGCGACAGGGAATTCGGCCGCATCGACGCACTGGTCAATGCCGCGGCCCTGACCGACCGCGGCTCGATCTGGGACACGACCCCCGAGCGCTATGACGAGATCTTCGATGTCAATGTGAAGGCGCCCTTCTTTCTGATGCAGGACGCGCTGCACCTGATGAAGAAGTCCAAGAGCAAGGGCACCATCGTCAACATCCTGTCCATGTCTGGCCATGGCGGGCAGGATTTCATCACCGCCTATTGCGGCTCGAAGGGCGCGCTCGCGGTCCTGACGCGCAACGTGGCCTTCAGCGTCATGCGCTACCAGATCCGCGTAAACGGGTTGAACATCGGCTGGATGGACACGCCCGGCGAGGACCGCATCATGAAGACCTATCACGACGCTGCCGACGGTTGGCTCAAGAAGGCCGAAGCCGCGCGGCCCTTCGGACGCCTGCTCAAACCCGCCGAGGTGGCGCGGGCAGTGGCATATCTCTCGAGCGACGAGTCGGGCCTCATGACCGGCTCGATCATTGACTTCGACCAGCAGGTGCTGGGCACCGGCAATGCCATACCTGAACCCCCGGCGGCGAATTGGTGAGCGCGACCACATGAACTTCGCATCCGACAACGTCTACGGGGTCCATCCTCGCATCATGGAGGCGCTCTCCGCGGCCAATGACGGTACCGCCGCCTCCTATGCCGGCGACGATCTGTCGAAACGCGCGGAGACCATGCTCTCGGAGGTCTTCGAGACGGAGGTCCGCGCCTTCCTGGTGACCACCGGCACGGCGGCAAACGGGCTGGCGCTCTCCGCCATCACTCCCGGCTATGGCGCCATTCTGTGTCACGCCGAGGCGCATATCTCCTGCGACGAATGCAATTCGCCGGAGTTCTTCACCGGCGGCGCCAAGATCCTGGGCCTGCATGGCGCGGGCGGCAAGATCACGCCGGCGCTGATCGAAAAGACGCTGAAGGGGTTCATCCGCGGCGAGCATGACCCCAAACCGAGGGGCGTTTCGATCACCAATGCCACCGAGCTTGGAACGGTCTACAGGCCTTCGGACGTGAAGGCGATCTCCGACCTCATCCGCCCACGCGGCATGAAGCTGCACATGGACGGCGCGCGTTTCGCCAATGCCGTGGCGGGGCTTGGGGTATCGCCCGCCGAGGTGACATGGAAATCGGGCGTCGACGTCATGTCCTTCGGTGCCACCAAGAACGGCGCCTTGATGCTGGAAGCCGTGGTCTTCTTCGACTTGGGCCTGGCCGAGGACTTCGCCTACCGCCGCATGCGCGCCGGGCAGCTGGTCTCGAAGAGCCGCTATCTCGGCGCCCAGATGGTGGCCTATCTTGAAAATGGCCTGTGGCTGGAGAACGCACGGTGCGCCAATGCGCTGGCACGGAAACTGGCGGCGGGCCTTTCGCAGGTGAAGGCGGTGAGCATCCCCAATCCGGTCGAGGCCAACGAGGTCTTCGCCATCATCCCGCGCAAGCTGAACGACCGGCTGCTGGCGAGCGGCGCAAAGTTCTATGACTGGATGCCCGACAGCCTCGGCAATGCCATCGGACCAGATGAGATCTTCGTTCGTTTCGTCCTGTCCTTTGCAACGCCGGACGCCGACGTCGAGAAGTTCGTAGCCCTGGCAAAGGGTTGAACGACAAAGGGCGCCCGTTGCCAGGCGCCCTCGGACTCACAATCAACTCACAGGGAGATCAGGCCGCCTTCTTGGCTTCGATCACCTGGCTGCCGGAACCGGTTCCCACGGGAATGGTCCGGGGCTTCATGGCTTCGGGGATCTCG
Organism: Alphaproteobacteria bacterium; assembly: GCA_026400595.1. Lineage (GTDB taxonomy): Bacteria > Pseudomonadota > Alphaproteobacteria > Rhizobiales > Aestuariivirgaceae > Aestuariivirga. The sequence goes on from JAPLOT010000275.1 coordinate 6,238, forward strand.
CGCTTGAGCGAAATATGCAGCAGGCCGTTCTCAAGATCCGCGCCAGTGACCTCGACATGGTCGGCCAGCTGGAAGCGGCGCTCGAAGGCGCGCGAGGCGATACCCTGATGCAGGAATTCGGTCTTGGCTTCGACCTTCTCGGTCTTCTTGCCGGAAACGGTCAGGGCGTTACCCTTGGTCTCGATGGCGATGTCGGATGGGGTGAAGCCGGCGACCGCCATGGTGATGCGGTAGGCGTTTTCCGACAGGCGCTCGATGTTGTAGGGGGGATAGGACGGGGTTTCGAAGGACGCGGCCTCGTCAAGCATGCCGGCGAGACGGTCGAAGCCGACGGAGGAACGGTAAAGGGGGGTCAGGTCAAACATGGTCACACTCTCCTTGAGCAATGTCACTTTTCATGCCCACCATCACGGCTGGGCGGTTTGGCAGTCCGTTCGGTCCCGCGGAAGCGGCAACCGGACGATCCAGAGATAGGTCGGCCCGGCTCGGGTTCAAGCCCCTGGCGGAATTTTCGGGTGAACGCCCGATGAACGCCGCTTTCTGACGTCGTTCAGACGGCAGGGACTAGGTTCTCCTCAACGATGACCACTGAGGTCATCCGAAGCTGGACCCCAAAGGAGCACCACAATGATCGCCAAGTCCCTGATTGCCGCCGCCGCTCTCGCCACCACCATGACGCTCGCCCTGCCCGCCCAGGAGGCCAAGGCCGACGTCGACGTCAACATCGGGATCGGCCTGGGTGCCGGCTTCTATCCCGGCTACGATCCGGGCTACTCGGATTACCCGGACAATTACGGGGACGACGACTACTATTACAAGAAGAAGCACATCAGCTGCGGCAAGGGCGCCAAGATCGTGGACCACAGCGGCTTCTACAATGTCAACGCCTTTGACTGCGGCAAGCCTGTCTTCAAGTACACGGCCTGGAAGAAGGGCAAGAAGTACCACGTCATCGTGAGCAACAAGGGCTACATCATCAAGGCCTACAAGGTCTGATGCGTGACCGCTGCGGCCAGGGGCGTCAGGAGGCGCCCCTGCTGCCACATCCGCGCCATCAAGCTGAATGGCGGATGAACGGACCCGTCGATCACCGTTCAGGCAAGCTATGCCAAACTCCGCTTCAGATGGCCGGGGGGTCATTTTGAGGAGGCCAGCATGGCTATCAAGAGTATCGCAGCCGCGGGGGCGCTAGCCCTCTCCCTGTTCCTGCCGCTGTCCGCAGCATCAACCCCTGCCTCGGCCGGAACCGACGTGTTCATCGGCGTGGGCAATGGCTGCTGGAACGGCCCCTTCTACAATTGCGGCTATGGCCGACCCTACTACCGGCCTTATGCACGCTATCCGCGCCATTATGACTACGACCGCTATCGGCCCGGAAAACTGAGCTGCGGACAGGCACGCCAGGACCTGCGTGATCGTGGCTACCGCAGCATCAAGACCAACGACTGCAGCGGCACGCAATACTCCTTCCGCGCGGTAAAGAATGGCCGCCATTATCTTGTCCGAATTAACGCTCTTAATGGCAGGATCATTGGCCGCAGCCGGATCTGATGGCAGACTGGCGCCGCGTTGGGGACACTTCATGATCGCACGGCTTACCACCCTTGCCTTGGCCGCAACTGTTCTGGCCGTCTCCGCTGTCGGCGACGCCGAGGCCGGCGAGCGCAAGAAACGGAAGTGGCGGCAGATCTATGACCAGGCGCCGGAATACGTGCTGCGCCGGCCCCTGAGTTATATCTTCGGCGGCGGCTATTCGCTGACGCCGGAGGAGTTTGCCATGCTCTATGGCGACGATCCGGACTTCGATGAAGATTACTACGATCCGGAACGTGACGTGCAAACGCCTGCGGCCAAGAAGAAATCCAAGCCGGCCAGCGCCATCGTGAAGCCGAAGGCAAAGCCGGCCGTGAAGACCGCGGCAAAGCCAGCGGAATCGACGGTATCGGACCCGGCCGCGAAGTCCGATGCCGCGGTCAAGACTGCCGCTGTGTCGCCCAAGCCGGAAACCACGGCATCAGGGCCAAAGGCTGAATCGACGGCAGCCAAGGCCGCGGGCGGTGCCCTGAGCTGCGACAAGGCGGGGCAGATCATCTCTGGCTATGGCTTCAGTGGCGTCAAGCCTTCGGTCTGCACCGGCAAGGTCTATGCCTTCAATGCCACCCGCGATGGCAACAGCTTCGCCATCAAGCTCGACTCAAGCAGCGGTGAACTGACCGAAGTGAAGAAGCAATAGCTTGTCCTTCGGCGGCGCCTGGCGGTAAACCGGCACGCAGGCCGGAGATTTGCAATGCAGTTCTTTCCCACGCCGGACAATCCGCTCCCGGACGGAGCCGTGTGCGTGGCCCTTCAGACCGAGGACGGCATCCGGCTTCGCGCCATGCGGACCGGACCGCGCCAGGCGCGCGGCACTGTCGTCATCCTGGGCGGTCGTGGCGACTTCATGGAGCGCTATTTCGAGACGGCGAGCGATCTCATCGCGCGCGGTTATCATGTGGCATCGGTGGATCTTCGCGGTCAGGGCGGTTCGGAGCGCCTGCTCGACGATCCGTTGCGCAGCCATGTCACCAGTTTCAAGGGCTATGACACCGATGTGCGCACCCTGATGCGCGATCTGGTCTTGCCCCATTGCCCGGCACCCCATTTTGCGCTGGGGCACTCGACCGGCGGCCATGTGCTGCTCCGCCTGTTGCGCCGTGACCGGCTCTTCGACCGGGTGGTGGTGTGCTCTCCCCTGCTCGGCATTCTTTACGGCAGTTGGCCGAGGCCCGTAGCGGCACTGCTGGTCTTCCTCGCCTGCAGCCTGGGCCTGGGATGGCTTTACCTGCCGGGTCAGCGCAAGCGCCCACTGGGCCGCAGGGACTTCGGCGTCTATCCGCTCACCTCGGACCGGCGGCGCTGGCAGCGCGACAGCGGCATCCTGGAAGTCTCGCCGCAGCTTGGGGTCGGCGCGCCCACCTTCGGCTGGCTGCGCGCGGCGCGGCGATCGGTGGCAGCTCTCCGCTGGCTTGGCCGGCACAGCCGCCTGACAGCCCCGGTACTGATCCTCGCCGCCGGCGCCGACAGGATCGTCAGCAATGCGGCGATCAAGGATTTTGTCGGGCGCGTTCCGGGCGTGGCGCTCTGCATCATTCCAGGCGCACAGCATGAACTGCTGGCCGAGAACAACGCAATCCGGCAGGAGGTCCTGGCCGCGATCGACAGTTACTTCGGAACACCCTGACGCTCAGGTGCTGATCTGCTCGTAGGCGAGGTTGATGCGCACCACCATGGCGGTTGCGTAGTCCTTCATCTCCCGGGGCAGGTCGAGCCCTGCCAGCCGGTCCGGGTGATAGGCCCTGATCTTGGCATGATAGGCTTGGCGGATCGTCTCGCCATCCGCGCCCTGGGCCACACCCAGGACGTCCCAGGGATCGAAACGGTCGCGATCGGTGGCGCGGCGCTGCAGGTTCATCTGGCTGGCCTTCGGAACCTCCACCAGTTCCACCTTCAGGATTCCGGACTTGGCCACGAAATACTGCTTGTCGGCCGCGTTGACCACGTCGAGGAAGGCATCGCCGTTGTTGAGGGCGTCGTGAAGCTTCGCGGTGAGGCCGAGCCTGACCGACACGGTCTCCGTCCTGCCGTCTGTGAATGTCAGCGCAATCAGCGTCCGCGCCGTGTGCTTGCCGCTTTCGAACATGGTGACCCTCCGGATCGGGGACTCTAGCAACTCGGCGGGTAACAAGGGTTAAATTGCCTTTGCGGATCGTCCGTGCTAAGCGCCGCCCATTCCACACAGTTAAGAAAGTCTTCGCGCCCCATGAATCTGCGCAACATCGCCATCATTGCCCACGTCGACCATGGCAAGACCACCCTGATCGACCGGCTCCTGTCGCAGTCGGGCTCGTTCCGCGACAACCAGAAAGTGGCCGAACGCGCCATGGACTCGAACGATCTCGAGCGCGAGCGCGGCATCACCATCCTGGCCAAGGTCACGTCGCTGAACTGGAAGGACACCCGGATCAATATCGTCGACACGCCGGGCCACGCCGATTTCGGCGGCGAGGTGGAGCGCATCCTCAACATGGTGGACGGCGCCGTGCTGCTGGTGGACGCCGCCGAAGGCCCCATGCCGCAGACCAAGTTCGTGCTGCAGAAGGCCCTCAAGATCGGGCTGCGTCCCATCGTCTGCATCAACAAGATCGACCGCCCCGACGAGCGCCACAACGAGGTGGT
>JAPLOT010000452.1 GCA_026400595.1 Alphaproteobacteria bacterium
GGCATCTGCAGCACCCGGCCGACGTCGCGGGTCACCATGCGGGCCTGCAGCTTGCCGAAAGTGATGATCTGGGCCACGCGATCGGCGCCATACCGCTGCTGCACATAGGCGATGACCTCGTCGCGCCGGTCCTGGCAGAAGTCGATGTCGAAGTCCGGCATCGAGACGCGCTCGGGATTGAGGAATCGCTCGAAAAGAAGGTTGAACCGGAAGGGATCCAGGTCGGTGATCGTCAAGGCGTAAGCCACCATTGAGCCGGCGCCCGAACCGCGCCCCGGTCCCACTGGAATACCCTTCGACTTCGCATACTTGATGAAGTCGGACACGATCAGGAAGTAGCCCGGGAACTGCATCTTGCTGATCACGTCGAGTTCGAAGTCGAGCCGGCTGACATAGTCTTCCCGGACCTTGCCCACCACCAGCCCGCGGGTTTCGAGGCGCTGGACAAGACCCTCATGTGCCTGCCGCTTCAGTTCCTCGGCCTCGTCGTCCTCGGCAAAGCGGGGCAGAATGGGCGCGCGCGACGTGACCCGGAAGGCCGTTCGCATGGCGATCTCGACAGTGTTCTCCACCGCCTCGGGAAGATCGGCAAAGAGAGCCGCCATGTCGGCTTGCGACTTGAAATAATGTTCCGGCGTCAGGCGACGGCGGTCCTCGGTGGCGATGGCCTCACCCTCGGCGATGCAGATCAGCGCATCGTGCGCCACATAGTCCGAGGCCTTGGCGAAATAGGCCTCATTGGTGGCGACCAGGGGCAGGTCCAGCGCATAGGCAATCTCGACGAGCCCCGCTTCCGCCGCACGTTCGGCCTCGGTGCCGTGGCGCTGCAGCTCGACATAGAGACGGTCGCCGAACATGTCCTTCAAGCGCTCGGCATAGGTCCTGGCAAGGCTCATCTGGCCCGCCACCAGGGCCTCGTTCAGGGGCCCCGCAGGCCCTCCGGTCAGGCAGATGAGGCCCTCGCTGCGCAGCGCGAGATCGGCAATCGGAATGTGATGCTCGGAATTGTCGGGCGACGACAGGTAGGCCTGGCTGGACAGCTTCATCAGGTTGCCGTAGCCGGTCTCGTCCTTGGCCAGCAGCGCGAGCGACGGCATGCGGCGAAGTCCCTGCTGGGGTCTGAGGCTCCCCTCCTTCGGGGCATCGGCCATGTCCACCTTGATGGTGCAGCCGATGATCGGCTGGATACCCTTGTCGGCCATGGCCTCGGAGAACTCGAGCGCGCCGAAGAGATTGCCGGTGTCGGTGATCGCAACCGCGGGCATGCCCGCGTCCTTGGCCAGCTCCGCCAGTTTCTTGATCTGCAGCGCCCCTTCCGACAGAGAGTAGGCGGTATGGGTGCGGAGATGGATGAAGCTCACGCCGGGCTTGGCTGACGATTCTGACATGGCCCCAGTCTAGTCCAGCGCCGCAGCCTCCGGAACCGTCTCGGGAGTCTCCTCAACAGCGATGCTGTGGGCACCCTCGAAGGCGCTCAGGAACATGGCCAGATTGTCCGAGAGATGCTCGGTCAGATAGCCACCTTCCTGCACGATCACCGTCGGAAGCGACAATGCCGCCGCCTGCTCGGCAAGCCTGGCGAAACCCGCCTGGGTGACGTTGCCCCCGCGTAGCGGATCGCTCTCGTGCGCATCGAGCCCCAGCGCGATAACCAATGCGCCCGGACGATACGCCGCAATCCGGGCAAGGGCCTTTTCCATCGCCGCCATCCAGGCGTCGTCGCCGCTTCCCACGGCCACCGGCAGATTGAGATTGAAGTCCCGTCCCTCGCCTTCGCCTGTCTCTTCCGCGCCGCCCCAGTAGAAGGGGTAGTAGTGCACCGGATCGGCATGGATCGAGACGGTCAAAACGTCGGGACGGGCGTAGAAGATCGACTGCGTTCCATTGCCATGATGGACATCGATGTCGAGCACAGCGACACGGTCATGGACCTGCCGGAGCCGCTGAGCTGCCAACGCCGTGTTGTTCAGATAGCAGAAGCCACCGGCATGGGCCGCATAGGCATGGTGACCAGGCGGCCGGCACAGGGCATAGGAGACGGCTTCTCCATTGGC
>JAPLOT010000172.1 GCA_026400595.1 Alphaproteobacteria bacterium
GATCTCGTCGAGGAACAGCGTGCCGCCCTCGGCCTGCTCGAAACGGCCGGCCACCCGAGACGTCGCGCCGGTGAAGGCGCCCTTCTCATGGCCGAACAGTTCCGACTCGATCAGTTCGCGCGGAATGGCCGCCATGTTGACGGCCACGAAGGCGCCCTTGCGGCGGCGGCCATAGTCATGCAGCGCCCGCGCCACAAGCTCCTTGCCCGTACCGGACTCTCCCACGATCATCACGGTGAGATCGGTCTGCGTCAGGCGGGCAATGATCCGGTAGATTTCCTGCATGGCGGGCGAGCGGCCGACGATGGGCAGCGCCTCCCCCGGCGAATTGCTGTTGGCCGGCACCGGCTTCGACGACTGTTCCAGGGCCCTCCCGACGGTCTGCACCAGCGCATTGAGGTCGAACGGCTTTGGCAGATAGTCATAGGCGCCGCGCTCTGCCGCCGTGATGGCCGTCATGATCGTGTTCTTGGCGCTCATCACGATGACCGGAAGATTGGGACGCAACTTCTTGATGCGCGGCAGCACGTCGAAGGCGTTCTCGTCGGGCAGCACCACATCGGTGACCACCGCATCCCCCTGCCCCTCGGATACCCAGCGCCACAGCGCCGAAGCGGTTGCAGTCGATCGCACGCTGTAGCCCGCGCGGCTCAAGGCCTGCGTCAGGACTGTCCGTATGGCACTGTCGTCGTCGGCGATCAGGACCGTCTTGGCGCTCATGTGTTTTCCTCCTCGGTCTCGACAGGCTTGATCGCACTGACGCGCAGCATTGGCAGCAGCACGCGGAACGTCGTGCCGCGTTCGCGTCCGACGCACTCCACGATGCCGCCGTGATCGCGCACCGTCTTGGCCACGAGGGCGAGACCCAACCCACGCCCGCCGGGCTTGGTGGTCACGAAGGGATCAAAGATGTTCGGTCGCAATTCTTCCGGCACACCGGGGCCAGTATCGTGGACACAGACTTCAAGCGGCAGGGTGATGCGCTCGTTGATGCCGGGCACGGTCAGGCGCACGCCGGGGCGGAACGCCGTCGTGAAGATGATCTCGCCTGCCTCGCCGCCCTGTGCGATGGCCTCCGCGGCATTCTTGGCAAGGTTGAGAAACACCTGGACCAGCTGATCCTTGCTGCCAAGCACTGGCGGCAGCGACGGATCATAGTCCTCGCGCACCGCGATGCCTGACGGTAGCGCGGCCAGCGTCAGCTGTTTCACCCGTTCGAGCACCACATGGATGTTGACCGGCTTTTTCTCGAGCGGGCGTTCGTCGGAGAACACTTCCATCTGATCCACCAGATCGCGGATTCGGTCGGTCTCATCGCAGATCAATCGCGCAAGTGTTCGATCTTCGCTGGACAGCGAGGGTTCCAGGAGTTGTGCCGCGCCCCGGATTCCGGCCAGAGGGTTCTTGATCTCGTGCGCCAGCATCGAGGCCATGCCCGACACGGAACGCGCGGCGCCGCGTGAGGTCAGCTGCCGGTCGATCTTGTGCGCCATTGACCGCTCAAGCAGCATGATGATCACAAAGCGTGGATCTTCCGTCATCAGGGCAGCCTGCAGATCCACAGTGCGTTCACCGCCGAGGCGTGGGGTTCCCACCGCGATGGCATACTCGTTGACGACGCCGGCGGTGTGGCGGGTCTGCGCAACAGCTTCGAGCACCGGGCTGGAAAACGGCACGAGATCGCGCAACGAAAGCCGGGTCAGCATATTGGAGCTTGTATGGAAGTAGTTCTCGGCCGCGGCGTTGGCCAGGCAGATGCGTCCCGTCTCGTCGATGATCACCAGGGGGTTGGGAAGCGAGTCGATGATCGCCCGCGGCAGCGGCACCTCCGGCGGTTGAAGCTTGATCTCGTTCATGCGACGGCCCGTTCTTCTTGTGCCGAGATGCAGGTGTCGTAGAGGTCACGGATCCCGGCGGCGACACTGCTGTTGTCTCCGCTTCGCAACAGTCGTGCGCGCCAGGCCTGGACCTCGTTCGCCGCGAGGAATGCGCGTTCCGCGAGCCTGTCGATCACCCATCCGACATGCTTGCGGGCCACGCGGTTGCCGTGATGCGGACCGTAGTGCGCCAGGATTGCCGCGTGATGACGCAGCACGATACCGGCCTCCTCGGCCAGTGAAGGCTCGCCCCTCCCGGAACCGGGCTCGAGGCAGTCGGCGATGACGCCAGGCCACCAGGGCCGCCCATAGGCACCGCGGCCGATCATGATGCCATCCGCGCCGGACAACGCGAGCATCGACCGCGCATCGGCCGGCGTCACGCCATCGCCATTGGCAATGAGCGGGATGGATATCGCGTCGCGTACACGCGCGATGGCCTGCCAGTCGGCCTTGCCGCCGTAGAACTGGCAGCGTGTACGGCCATGAACGGTGACCATGGCCGCGCCGGAGTCTTCCGCGCGCCGCGCCAGTTCTGGCGCGTTGAGGTTGCCGTGATCCCATCCCAGCCGCATCTTCACCGTCACGGGTACGTTGCTGGCGCCGACGGTGGCTTCGATAAGCGTCGTCGCATGGTCGAGATCACGCATCAGGGCGGAACCGGAGAGACCGCCGGTCACCTGGCGGGCGGGGCAGCCCATGTTGATGTCGATGATGTCGGCACCGAGATCCTGCGCCACCCGCGCGCCCTCTGCCATCCAGCGGGCTTCGCGGCCGGCAAGTTGCACGACGAAGGGCTTTACGGCATCCGCGCCCGTCGCCCGCCGCACCATGTCAGGCCGGCTGTTCACCAATTCTTCGCTCGCCACCATTTCGGTGACGACAAGCCCGGCGCCGCAATGATGCGCCACGCTGCGGAACGGCTCGTCCGTCACGCCCGACATGGGCGCGAGGAAGACGCGGTTTCGCGTTTCGATGGGGCCTATGCGTATGCCCATTATTTGAGCAATCCAACCAGCTGTCTAATTCCTTGGCAGGATAGACTTATGCTGCACCGCGTCAAGAGCCTTTCTTGCAGGCCAAGTATGAGGTTGCTACAGCAGTATCATGACGGTGGCGGCGGTGATTGTGGCAGGCGGTTCCGGCCTGCGCGCAGGCGGAGAAAGACCGAAACAGTACCAGGTGATCGGTGGCAAGCCTGTCATCTGGTGGACCCTCAAGGCATTCCTCGACCACCCCGGCGTGACCCATGTCCAGGCTGTCATCGGGGATGGACACGAGGAGATGTTCGCCGAATCGACGACAGGCCTCGCGATCCCCCCGCCAGTCACTGGCGGCGGAAGCCGGCAGGACTCCTGCCGGATCGGCATCGAGGCCCTCGAAGGACACGCACCTGACAAGGTTCTTATCCACGACGCCGCGCGTCCCTTTGTGTCGTTCGATCTGATCTCCCATGTGATTGCCTGGCTCGATCGCTTTCCAGCGGTGATTCCCGGCATGCCCGTCACCGAGACCGTGAAGTACGCGCCCGGCGGCATGATTGACCGCACCGTCGATCGCGCCAGCCTGTGGACGGCCCAGACCCCTCAGGGTTTCGGATATGGCGACATTCTCGCCGCCCATCGTGCAGCACAGGCATCCGCTGCAGCCAACCTCACGGACGACGCCTCCGTTGCCGAGCGCGCCGGCATTGCCCTTGCCATGGTCCCGGGCCGCATCGAGAACCGCAAGCTCACCACGGCCGAGGACATCGCGCAGGCCGACCGCCTGATGACGACAAGGAGCTTTGCGGAGCTGAGCGACATACGCATGGGCCAGGGCATCGACATTCACAGTTTCGAACCGGGAGAGTCCGTCACCCTGTTGGGGGTCCGCATCCCGTTTCATCAACGCCTGAAGGGACATTCCGACGCCGATGCCGCGATGCATGCGCTGACCGACGCGATCTTCGGCGCCATCGGCGAAGGCGATATCGGTGTTCATTTCCCGCCGAGCGATGCGCAGTGGAAGGGTGCGGCCTCACGGATCTTCCTGGAGAAGGCCGTGAGCCTGCTGCATGCCAAGGGCGGTGTGCTCGCCAATGCCGACATCACGATCCTCGCGGAAGCGCCAAAGATCGCGCCCCATATCCCCGCCATGAAGGCCGTGCTTGCCCCCCTCCTCCGCCTGTCTCCGGATCGAATCGCGGTGAAGGCGACCACCACCGAGAAGCTCGGCGCCATCGGACGTGGCGAAGGCATCATGGCCTTTGCGACGGTCACGGTCCGGCTTCCATGAGTTTCTCAACGGGGCTGCTCAACGCCGCCGAGCATCTGC
>JAPLOT010000512.1 GCA_026400595.1 Alphaproteobacteria bacterium
CAGCGGAAAGGATCGCATCATGAAACGCAATCTCACCCGGACAGGAGCTGCGGCGCTGCTGCTTGCCTCCTGCGGCTTCCTCTTCGCGCAGGAGTCAGAGGCCAAGATCGTCGACGAAGGCAAGCTTGCGCAGTATTGCCGCGAGGAGGCGATCGTGCGGATCAAGAATGCCGGCGAACTGATCATTCTGCCGGTTGAGAAGAACCACGGGAAGTTCCATGTCTACGGGCAGACCGACGAGGGAAGCCCGGTGCTGTTCGAGTGCACCTTCGATGCAAACCGGAAATTCCTCGGCATCAAGGTGACCGGCGATCATGACCACGGCGATCATGCCGCGAAAGGCGCGCCCAAGACGGCCATCAACAAGTGCCTTCAGGTGGTTGGCGTTCCGGCGAAGATCGAGCAGGTGAGCCCGCTCCGGCCGCCCTTCTACGAGATCATCATGAAGGAGAAGGCAGGCCCGCGCCGCGTTGCCTGCACCGCTCCGGCCGATGGCTCCGAGATCGAAGACTGGGTGGAGATGAACTGAGGCTGGCCCGGCAGGCTTGCCCGGTGCCATGGCCCCGCCATCGTGCCGGGTCTTGCGGAACGGCTATGGAAGGTCGGTCATGGGCGGCGGCATCATCCGGTGATGCAGGTCGAACATGATCCAGAGCGAGCCGCCCGTCATGATGAGGATGAGCACGGTGGCGAAGGCCAGGACGGCGATGCTTTCGCGCGCCGCCGCCATGCGCTCGAGGCGGAAGAAGTAGCGGAGATGGACCAGCACCTGGATCAGGGCAGAGAGGGCAATCACCGCATAGGCCGCCGGTGACGGCAGCAGTCCGCTGACGACAACCGCGAAGGGGATGATCGTCAGGACGGCCGCAAGCCCGAAGCCGGTGAGAAGATTGCGTCGAGACCGCTTTTCAGCATCTGGCGTCATGTGATGAACCCCGGAAGAATGACCACCGAGTAGATGCCGATCCAGACGATGTCGAGAAAGTGCCAGTAATAGCCAAGGCGGAGCAGCCGGGAACGGAACGGCGCGTCGATACCCTGAATGATCAGCTGCGCCGAAAGGATCGCAATCCACAGCAGTCCCATGGCGACATGCAGCCCGTGCGCGCCGATGAGCACGAAGACAGCCGACAGGAAGCCGTTCTCCTGTGGAGCCAGCCCGCGGGCGATGAGATCGCGGAAATCGCTGATCTCGAGGACGAGGAAGCTGAGGCCGAGCAAGGCGGTGGCGAGGAGCCAGAAGATGGTCGGCCACCGTCGGTCCATGTCCAGGGCGAGCACGGCCAGACCGAAACTGAGGCTGCTGAGCAGCAACAGGCCCGTCTCGAGCCCGCTGCGGGTGAGATCGAAGAGGCCTGCTGGCCCCTGACTTCCGCCATGGCCCTGCGAGAGCACCGCATAGGTCGCAAACAGCAGCGCGAAGACGATGGCGTCGCTCATCAGGAAGAGCCAGAAGCCGAACTCGCGTGCCGCCAGCGTCTCGCTTTCCTCCGTGTCGATCAGCTGGCTTGCGTCGCTCATGCGGTCACCGCTCGCGCGGCCTCCATTGCGGCCACCTGTTCGGCCGTCAACACCAGCGGGCCGCGCCGGTCAAAGACGCGCAAGACCACGACGGCAAGAATCGCCACCGCCGCCAGGGCGGCGAGCCACCAGATATGCCAGACCATTGCAAAGCCGAAGCCGAAGGCCATGGCGCCGATGATGACGCCGGCCGCCGTGTTGCGCGGGAGCGAAATGGCGCGATAGGTGGGTGCCGGCCCCTTGGCCGTTCCCGCCCGCTTGGCGTTCAGATGTGTGGCCCGGCCGGTAATCTGCGGGAGCAGTGCGAAATTGTAAGGTGCCGGTGGCGAGGCGGTGGACCATTCCAGCGTGTGTCCGTCCCACGGATCTTCCGCATTCTCAGCCAGAAGGGCGCGGTCGCGGATGCTGACCACGAGCTGCGCGACCTGGCAGAAGATGCCGGCCGCGATCAGGGCGGCGCCGCAGGCGGCAACGATGAGCAGAGGCTGCCAGGCCGCCGTATCGTAGTGCTCCATCCGCCGCGGCATGCCCATGAAGCCGAGGACATAGAGCGGCATGAAGGCGAGATAGAAGCCGGTGATCCAGGCCCAGAAGGCGCGGCGGCCCCAGCGGTCGTCGAGGCGGAAGCCGAAGGCCTTGGGGAACCAGAAGTTATATCCCGCGAAATAGCCGAACAGGGCGCCGGGGATCAGCATGTTGTGAAAGTGCGCCACGAGGAACGTCGTGTTATGCATGAGATAGTCGACGGGCGGCACCGCCAGCAACACGCCGGACATGCCGCCGATGACGAAGGTCACCATGAAGCCCATGGTCCAGAGCATGGGCACCTCCATGCGGATCCGGCCGCGGTACATGGTGAAGATCCAGTCGTAGATCTTCACGCCCGTGGGGACCGCGATGATCATGGTGGCGAT
>JAPLOT010000489.1 GCA_026400595.1 Alphaproteobacteria bacterium
CACTACAGGGAATGGTGGTAGCGACCTGATGAAGCCCCGCTTCTGTGCTTCGGTCAGCACCTTTCGTATGACGACCAAGTGTTTGGAGATGGTCGAGGGACTGAGTTTCTTCCTCTTTCCAAGATCGCCAATGTAGTCGTCGAGCGTTGAGGCGGTTATTGAGCCAACTCCCAACATGCCGAAGAACGGCAGTATGTCGGATTTAAGCTTCTTGCCGTCCTCAGTGTTGATTCTCTCGTCTCGCTGCCCAGTAGCGACGAGGGTCTCCTGCTGGCGGATGAGATGCTGCGCACAAGCGTGGAAAGTGTCGGTGTGAACATTGATATCGAGCCGCTGGTTGATCCGAATCGTGTCGTACAGTGACTTGGCAAACTCAATCGCCTGCTTCCTGTCCGTCGTCCCTGTGCTCTTACGCACGTACTTGCGATCCACGAACATTCGGACCTGCCAGAAGCTAGAAGCGCGTATGCGATAGATCTGCAGGGCGTCAGGATAGCCAGGGATCGTCTGGATATCGAATGGCGTGGTTCTGCTAGCCATGTATGTAGAGTATGAAAGACTACAGCTACATACAAACGATTTCTGCCGCGCGGATAAATAATTGATTTTCTTGAGAGAATGGTGCCCAGGGGCGGAATCGAACCACCGACACGCGGATTTTCAATCCGCTGCTCTACCAACTGAGCTACCTGGGCGCTCGCGAAGTGGCAGCTGTATAGGTGATCGCGAATGACCGTGCAAGCGTCACGTTCCGGGTCGGGATCTGGCCGATTCTGTCCTGAAAACAATGGCCTCCATGGCGGAACGGCGGGTGTGTCGGGTCCGCCGCATTTCTGGCCCGGGCCCTAGCGGCCGACCAGTCGCAAGAAAAGATTCTCATCACTCCCTGCGAAAGTCCAATAAACCGGTTGTGCGCTTTCCGATAGAACTCTGTCTCAAGGATGGGAGCCATGTGAGCGGCGGCCCGGTCCTCGAAACCACGAGAGGCCTCACGGCCCATAGGGGAGACAAAGGGGAGACACATGACAGACACGACAGTAAATCGTTCCGGCAGCGCCCGCGCGCGGCCCATGACGGCCGAAGAGCGGAAGGTGATCGTGGCCTCGTCGGCCGGTACCATCTTCGAGTGGTACGACTTCTATCTCTACGGTTCGCTGGCAGCCATCATTGGTGCGCAGTTCTTTACGGCCTTCCCGGAAGCGACGCGCAACGTCTTTGCCTTGCTTGCCTTTGCGGCCGGATTCCTCGTCCGGCCGTTCGGTGCGCTGGTCTTCGGCATGCTCGGCGACCTCGTTGGCCGCAAGTACACGTTCCTCATGACAATCCTGATCATGGGCCTTTCGACCTTCCTGGTCGGCCTGCTGCCAAACTACAACACCTGGGGCACGGCAGCGCCGATCATCCTCATTGCGCTACGCATGGCGCAAGGCTTGGCACTGGGCGGCGAATATGGCGGCGCAGCGATCTACGTCGCCGAACACGCGCCTGCCAACCGGCGCGGCTACTATACATCCTTCATTCAGACCACGGCCACGCTTGGCCTGCTCCTGTCGCTGATCGTGATCTTGATCGTGCAAGGCTACGTCAACGGCCACTATCCGGAAGTGCCGGTGCTTGACGCCGTCGGCGCCGCGGTTCTCAACCCCGATGGCACGCCACAAATGGCCAAGGCCTTCAACGCCTGGGGCTGGCGCATCCCCTTCCTTGCCTCGATCTTCCTCCTGCTGATCTCGCTTTACATCCGCCTTCAGATGAACGAGTCGCCCGCCTTCAAGAAGATGAAGGAAGAGGGTGCAGGCTCCAAGGCACCGCTGACCGAGGCCTTCGGCCCGGGCCGCAATGCCCTCGTGCTGCTGATCGTGCCGGTCATCTTCGTCGCAGCGATCTTCACCGGCATGCTGACGACCACGATCGCCGCCGTGCTCGGCATCCTGTTCGCGGTCATCGCCATCGCCTGGGGCTGGCGCAACGCCAAGCTGGCGGTCATCGCGCTTCTGGGTCTCGTAGCCGGTCAGGCCGTCGTCTGGTATACTGGCCAGTTCTATGCGCTGTTCTTCCTGCAGAACGTCATCAAGCTCGACAGCTTTACGGCGAATGTGCTGGTTGCCTGGTCGCTGATCCTGGGCACGGGCGGCTTCCTGTTCTTCGGTTCGCTGTCTGATCGTATCGGCCGCAAGCCGATCATCCTGACAGGCTGCCTGATTGCGGCTTTGACCTACATACCGGTCTTCCAGATGCTTACCAAGGTCGCGAACCCCGTGCTCTACAAGGCGCACCAGACCGAGGTCACGGTGGTTGCCGATCCCGCCGACTGCTCGTTCCAGTTCAATCCGACGGGCACGCTGAAGTTCACCAACTCCTGCGACGTGGCCAAGGCACAGCTCGCCCGCACCTCGGTGAACTATCGCACGGTGGCAGCTCCTGCAGGAAGCGTGGCCGAGATCAAGGTCGGCGATACCGTGGTGCCGTCCTTCAACGCCACGGCCAATGCCGCTGCCATAAAGACCGCGACGGAAGCCCTTGAGACCGCCAAGGCCGGCACGGACCAGGCTGCGATCGAAGCAGCCCAGGCTGCGCTGGACAAGGAGAAGGCGGTCAAGGCGAGCTTTGAAAAGGCCTTGAACGAGGCTCTGAAGGCCGCCGGTTACCCGCTCGTTGCGGCCGACAACACCTCGGTCGCCAAGGCAAACCACTTCCTGGACATCTTCACCGGCCAGAAGCTGGCGATCATCGCGATCCTCACCTACCTCATCATTTTGGTGACCATGGTGTACGGTCCGATCGCCGCAGCGCTCGTCGAACTCTACCCGACGCGCATCCGCTACTCGGGACTGTCGCTGCCCTACCACATCGGAAACGGCTGGTTCGGCGGCCTGATGCCGGCCACAGCCTTCGCGATCTCTGCCCAGACCGGCAACATCTATGCCGGACTCTGGTACGCGATCGTGATCGCCCTGATGACAGTCGTGGTCGGCGCGATCCTTGTGCCGGGAGCCACGCACAAGAAGGATATCTTCGCCGACGACCTCCGGCGCTGATGCCGATTTTCCAGACTTGATGCGGGCGGGCCAGGATTTCCTGGCCCGCTTGCGTTTCACAAGCTTTTTGAGCGCCTGTAGACCTGCCACAGCAGCCAGAAGGCAGCGACGAACACAGCGTTTACCAAGAGACCCGTTGCTACAGCCAACCCCAGGGACCCGCCAGGCCTTGGCATGGTGGTCGGAATGATGACGGCCACAAAGACGATTCCGGCAATGAGCGGCAGAAGAACGCCCGTCTGTGCGCCTTGGGCTCCTCTTATCAATCTCCGGAGCAAATACAAAGCCGGCCGTGCGGCAGCAGCCGAGTCGTGATGGAACTAAGGTCGATGTTCCGCACCGGGCATGAAAGTGCTCAGTCTATCACCATGCGGATTGCCCTGATTTCAGACATCCACGCAAATGCTCCCGCGCTGGAGGCGTGCCTGGCGGCGGCTCACAGACTGGCGGCAGATAGGCTTGCATTTCTGGGAGATTTCGTCGGCTATGGTCCGGACCCCGAAGACGTGATCAACCGGGTGCGGCCGCTGGTCGAGGCAGGCGCAATTGCGGTGCTCGGCAATCATGATCTGGCGGTGTTGAAGGCAACGCGGGACATGAATGCGACGGCGGCCCAGGCCCTGGCCTGGACGCGCGCGCAGCTGAGCGATGCATCGAAGTCCTTCCTCGCGGACCTGCCCTTCGAAATACGCTCCGAAGACACACTGTTCGTGCATGCCGATGCTGCCAATCCGGCGGCCTGGCACTATGTCACGGACGTTGCGGCTGCGCGCGCAAGCCTGTCTGCCTGTTCCGCCATGGTCACGTTCTGCGGTCATGTCCATGTTCCCGCCGTCTATTGCCTGTCATCCGCAGGCAAGATGACCGCGCATGCGCCAGTCCAGGGGACGAGCATACCGCTTCTGCCGCAGCGCAAATGGCTCGCCGTGATCGGCTCGGCCGGACAGCCACGCGACGGCAATCCGGCCGCCTCGTTCGCAACCTACGACACCGCCCTGCGGACGCTG
Organism: Alphaproteobacteria bacterium; assembly: GCA_026400595.1. Classification (GTDB taxonomy): domain Bacteria; phylum Pseudomonadota; class Alphaproteobacteria; order Rhizobiales; family Aestuariivirgaceae; genus Aestuariivirga. The sequence continues at coordinate 4,046 of JAPLOT010000489.1, forward strand.
ACTTATCATCGGGCACCCTATGACGTCGAAAGCGTGTCGCAGCGTATGCGCGCCCTGGGATTGCCAGACTCCCTGGCGGAAAGACTGTTGAAGGGGCGATAGATGGTCAAGGGAAAGCTGAGTACCGGAACAACCATCGAGGGTTTCCATATCGACCGGCTGATGCATACCGGCGGCATGGCGCACCTCTGGAGCGTCACGCGTGAATCCGACGGTGCGACATTTCTGATGAAGACGCCCGCGGTCTTCGAGGGTGAAGACCCTGCCGCCATCGTGAGCTTCGAGATGGAACAGATGATCATGCCGCGGCTGAAAGGCCCGCATGTGCCGCGTCACGTGGCAAACGGCAGCTTCGAGATCCAGCCTTTCATCGTCATGGAAAGGGTCGAGGGCGCAACGCTGCTGCCGGAACTCGATCGTCCGGCGATTCCCACCTGGTTCCAGGAAATCATCCTGCGCTGTCTCGAAGTAAAGGCGGGCAGGCGACACCCGACAGCAGCTCAACTCGCACATGACCTTCGTCATCCTGGCCAGGTGACAGTCACGGCACGCGGCGAGAAGATGGATACGGATGGCTTCTTCGCGGCTCTGCGACGGCGTGGCGAACCACAGATGAGCCTGATCGACATTCCGCCGCCGCGAGGGATCGAAGCCTCCGATGCGCCCATTGTTTGCGTTGCGGTGAACCTCGAGGACATGACACCCGAACTGGCGGACGCGCTCCAGCGCACCGCGCTTCGCACGCTCGAGGGCTCACCGGATGCGAGACTGGCCGTGCTCAACGTCCTCAAGCTCAACCGCATCGCCTTGGACTTTACGCTGGACGAGGAAGGCCACAACAAGCATGTCCAGCGCCTTGTCAGCCTCAAGGATTGGGCAAGACCATTGAAACTCGGCGAAGGTCGCGTGACGTTCCATGTGCTTGAGGCCATTGATCCCGCAGAGGCGCTCCTCGACTATGCGCGCCTCAACAACGTGGACCATGTCATCATGGGCGCACGTGCCAGTTCCACCATGCGCAAGATTCTCGGCAGCGTGTCGGCCAAGGTCGCGGCCGAGGCACCTTGCACGGTCACCGTGGTGAGGCGGCGCAATCAGGAGGCCGGAGGCGATCCGGACGGCTAGCTCTCGTCGGAACCTTCCTGTCGATCATCCTCTGCTTCCACCGCGGGAATCCCATAGTGACCGCCCAGCCAGCGGCTCAGATCGATCTGGGCGCATCGATTCGAGCAGAAGGGATGGAACTTCTGTTGCGACGGCTTGCTGCAGATCGGACAGGGCCGCTTCGGCCTCAGGCGGACCGGATCTGTCATGGCGCTCCAGCGCCGGCTCCCGTCATCCAGCTGTGAAACACCGGATAGCCCGCGCCTTCGAGAAGGTGGACGGTCTCGTAGAGCGGCAGCCCGATAACGGCAGAATGCGATCCGGTCAGCATGCGCACGAAGGCCTCCGCACGGCCCTGAATGGCATAGGCGCCGTCCTTGCCGCGCCACTCCCCCGATGCGATGTAGCTGTCGATATCCTCACGCGACAGGCGCTTGAAACGAACCTTGGTCTCGACGCAGCGCCTTGACGTGCGGCGGCCCGGCGCCACCAACACCACGGTCGAATAAACCCAGTGCGACCGCCCCGAGAGCAGCGACAGGCAGTCGCGCGCCTCGTCCTCGGTCTCCGCTTTCGGAATGATTCTGCGCCCGAGCCCGACGACGGTATCGGCGGCGAGCAGGAAGATGTTCGGTCCGAGCGCGCGCACCTGCGGCATGTCCAGCGCGACAGTGGCCTTTTCCCCTGCGAGGCGGATTGAATGCGCGCGCGGTGTTTCGCGCTTGCGTGGTGTCTCGTCAACATCGGCCGGATTGAGAAGGTCGGGGACGAGTCCCACGCGTTCGAGCAGTTGCAGGCGCCGCGGCGAGGCGCTGGCCAGAACGAGCTTGACGGGACTCTCGGCCATCGGGTGCTACTTGAACCTGTAGTTGATCCGGCCCTTGGTCAGATCGTAGGGCGTCATTTCGACCATGACACGGTCGCCGGCCAGGACGCGGATGCGGTTCTTACGCATCTTTCCGGCGGTGTGGGCAATGATTTCATGGTTGTTGTCGAGCTTCACGCGGAACGTCGCGTTGGGCAGAAGTTCGGTAACGGTGCCTTCGAATTCCAGCTGTTCTTCCTTGGCCATGTGACTCCTTAAAGGTTTAAAGCCGCGCGGAAAATGGACCCATTGCCGTCCAAAATCAAGCACGCTCCGGGGGCTTGGCGGGATAGGTCGTGCCGGTCAGCCGGTGATAGGCCGCGCCCAGCAGGACCAGCGCCACGGCACCGGAGAGGATGGGAAATGCCAGGAAGGCTGCACTCTGTGCACTGGCATAGGAGACCAAAGCGGTTGCCCCTTCCTGCGGATGGGTAACGCGGAAAACTGCCATGCCGGTGATGGCCAGGCCGACGGCGACGGCAGCGATCCAGA
>JAPLOT010000164.1 GCA_026400595.1 Alphaproteobacteria bacterium
ACGAGGTGGTCCTCCAGAGGATTGATCTCATTGCGCGCGAGCGAGAGGTGGCGCGTGCAAGGCAGGAAATCCTGCTCGCGGAACTTGATCGACGAATTCAGCAATGGGAAGCTACCGCGCAGGAGCTGAAGGCAGAGGGGGACCGCCGCGCCCTTGTCGAGGCTGAGCTTTCGCAGGTGCTGCGGCGCACTGTCGTGGAACAGGAGAGCGAGCGGCAACGGATCGCGCGAGAATTGCATGACAGTCTCGGACAGTATTTGACCATCATGCAACTTAGCCTGGACGAACTCGCGAGGAATGCGGAGTCCTCTCAGCACGTCGTCAGCGGTGTGATGCGACTGAAGGAGGTGGCGACTTCCGTTGGACAGGAGATCAACCGCCTTGCCTGGGAGATTCGCCCGACAAGCCTGGACGACCTCGGTTTGCAGACCGCGGTGGAGCAGTTTCTTGAGGAGTTGCGCGAGCGCAGTGGTCTTGCTGTCGATCTGTACCTCACGCTCAAGGGCCGCCGGTTGCCATCGGAGACCGAGACGACTCTCTATCGCATTCTGCAGGAAGCTGTCACGAATGTGGTGAAGCATGCCGGTGCCACGCGCGTCAGCGTTATCCTTGAGGCCGGCGAAGAGGATGCTCGGCTCATCGTGGAGGACAATGGCAGGGGCTTTGATCCGGAGGAGCCAGGACGCAACAACAAGCCTTCCACGCGGCTTGGACTTCTCGGTGTCAGAGAGCGCCTCGCGTTGGTGAATGGTCGCTTGGAAATCGAGTCAGGATATGGCAGGGGAACGACACTGATCGTGACAGTCCCGCTGTAGGTTCCCTTACGATGCTCGCCAAGAATCTGGATATCGTGCTTGCGGATGATCACCCTGTGGTGCTGGCAGGCATCAAGTCCCTCGTCATGTCACACGATGATCTCAGGGTCGTGGGCGAGGCGAAGGACGGCCGGATTGCCCTCGAAATGGCAACGGAGTTGAAGCCGGACATTGTCGTCCTGGACATTTCGATGCCGGGACTCAAGGGGACGGTCCTCGCCGAAAAGCTGCGCGGATCCTGCCCCGATTGCAAGCTCGTCGTTTTGACGGTTCATGAAGACCGCGGCTATTTGCGTCAGCTGCTTGAGACCGGAGTCAGTGGTTACCTTCTAAAGAGATCTGCGACCGAAGACCTTGTAAAGGCTTTGCGAATTGTGGCTGCTGGCGGCATCTACATCGATCCCGAAATGACGTCGAAGGCCTTTGGCGAGAATGCGCAGGATGCCTCGATACTGCGATCCGGGGAAGGCGCCGACCTCAGCGCGAGAGAAATGGAAGTTCTGCGCCTTCTGGCCGAAGGATACAGCAACAAGGCCGTTGCGGCCCGTCTCAATATCGCTGTGAAGACCATCGAGACATACAAGGCGAGGGCATTCGAGAAACTGGGCTTTCAAAACCGTGTCGAACTCATTCGATATGCGGCGAGCCGGGGGTGGCTGGACAAGCCGTAAGGAATTTCCCGGACACTGTAGGGTTGTTTCATGACATGAAATGGCTCTAGTCCTGACTATCTCTCTGAAGAGGCTTCGATAAACCTGATGTTCGACGCGCCGGTGCTGTCGAACTCTGAATTCTTGCGAGAGGCGTACCGTGCCGTCGAAAGAATGGGTTCGCGATGCCGCAAGGGTCTTTACTGCCAACCGTCCGCTGCAGGCTGCATGGGTGCAGGCCGCCAGCATGAACTACAGCATCAAGGGTATCCCGACCGGCGCAGAAGTGGAGATTCAGGTATTCCTGGTCAGCCGGCTGGAATCCGATGCCGTTCGACTGGCGCAGTGTTTCGAGCAGTCCCGTTATGACATCAGCGTGCGATGGATATCGGCAAACAGATCCGCTTGGCGAGATCTGTGCGTCTTGCTTGAGTGTCAAACCCCGGTACTGCCTTCCATCATCGTGCTGAGTTTTGCGGACCTCGGGCAATCGCTGTGGGATACTCTCTTCAAGGTTCAGAGCGGTATGAAGGGGCGCTATCTGGAATACATCATAACCGGCGTTCCGCCTCGTGAACAGGATCGGCCGGAACGCCAGCACATGAATGTCACATTCCTTCCGGCTCTCGACAGCCTGTCAAGTCTGGTCCAGTAGCTGGCAGTGGCTGAGACACAAGTCAGCCCAGCACGCGCGCCAGATCCGCAATCAGGTCTTCGCCATTCTCGATTCCCACGGAAAGCCGGAATACGCCGTCGCCGGCAAAGTCGCGATACCGCGCGAGCGCCGCGGCATCATGCCGGAAGGTCGATTGCTGGATGTCGTCGGTTCCGATCCAGCAGATCAGGCTGCGAAGATGTCCGAGCGAGACGGCATAATGGATCACCTCGAGTTCCCTGATCATGCGTGCCGCGATCTGAGGACCCGGCGCCCTGGTCTGGAATGTCATCATTCCCGAGAAGTTCCGCATCTGCCGCTTTGCAATCTCGTGCTGTGGATGCGAGGCGAGGCCCGGATAAAAGACGCGGGTGACGGCCGGATGCGCCTCCAGGAACTTCGCCACCGCAAATGCCGCCTCCTGATGGGCGCGCATCCGGATCGGCAGCGTGCCCGCGCCACGCAGGATGAGCCAGGCATTGAACGGTGACATCACGCCGCCAAAGTGAACCGAGGCCTCGAGGTTGAGCGCATCGAGATCCTTACTGCGGCCGATGACCGCGCCGCCCATCGCATCGCCATGCCCTCCGATGTATTTCGTGAGGGAATGGATCACGAAGTCGGCGCCGAGGCGCAGCGGCTGGGTGGCGATCGGCGTGGCATAGGTGGAGTCGACGGCAACGTCGCGCACCCCTTTCCGATGCGCCAGCTCGGCCAGGGCCGCGATGTCGCAGACCTTCATGGTCGGATTGGCCGGTGTCTCCAGCCACAGCATCCTGGTATTGGGCCGGATGGCGTCGGCCACGGCCTGCAGGTCATTGAGATCGACGTAGGAGACCGCGATGCCGAAGCGGGGCAGGGTGTCGCGGGCCAGTTCGGCAATGCCCACGTAGTTCGCCTCGGGGAGCACCAGATGATCGCCGGCACTGAGTCGACCGCAGATCAGCGCATGGGCCGCCGCCACGCCTGAGGCGAAGGCAAGGGCCATCTCGCCACCCTCCAGGGCGGCAAGCTTGTCCTCCAGCTGCTTCACCGTCGGGCTCGACACGCGCCCATAGACGAAGCCGCCATAGTCCTTTTCATCGCGGGCCGAGAAGCCCGTGAGGGTTTCGGGCGCAAAGTTGACAGACATCACAAGATTGGGCGAGGAAGCCAGGGTTGCCGGGTCGATCGCCTCACCGGCATGGACAGCCATGGTTTCGCTGCGCCAGCCCTTGTTTTCACTCATCAGTTCATCACTTTCTTTACTTGTTCAAGGGCTTATGATGCAGCCAGGTATGCGAATCCGCAACCGGCGCAAATGCATGGCGGAGACTCTTAAACGTATGGTGCAATGGGACCAACCCCACTGGAGCGGCCGGCCGAAGGAGCCGCAGCGGCGCCCGCCGATCCGCCCCAACAGTTTTGCCCTGATCGCACGTGCATGCGCGCGCTACAGCATGGCCGTGATGGCCGGATATCTTGTCCTCGCCATCATCGCCATCGGCTTTGCGCTGGCCACGCTCTCGGTGGACCCGGACAGCCTGCCGCAAGTCACCCTCGATGATCGCACGGCGGCTGCACAAGCCGCGCTCCAGAAGAATTTTCCGGGCATCGATTCCGCCATTCTGGCGGTCGTTTCGGGCGAGAACCGCGACGCAGGACGGGAGGGTGCGCTCGAACTGGCGACGGCACTGGGCGGCCGGCCAGACCTCTTTGCAACTGCCTTCGTACCGGGCACCGGCGCCTTCTACAGCCGCTATGGCCTGCTCTATCTTCCTGCCGAGGAGATCGCCGCCCGCGTGTCCGACCTCATCCAGAAGCAGCCTCTCTATCTTGCCGTCAGCGCAGCGCCTGATCTGCAGGGACTGGCGGCCCTGATCTCGGAAATCGGGCGTGCCGTGGAGCAGGGGCGTTCGCCGCCCGGCCTGGCCGGACTGCTCATGGCAACGTCAGACGTGATCGAGGCGGAGGTGGCGGGCGAATCCCGCGCGCTGAACTGGACGGAACTTGCGGGGCTGACGCCTGGAAATGGCAGCAGTACCTGGTTCGTCGTCGCGACACCCGTCGCCGGGATGGACAATGAAGCGGCGGCCTTCGCCCGATCGCTGACGGCAAGCGCCACTGGGGTGACCTGGCTGTTTCCGCGGGCAACCCAGGGCGAGCCCCGTCAGATCATCCGCAATTTCGCCGTTCCCGTTGGCCTGGCCATTGTGGTGACGCTGACAGTGCTGCTGGCCGGCATCGGGCGGCTCCGGCTCGCCATTCCACTCGTTCTGAACGCCGTCGTCACCGTTGCCCTGGCGGCTGCCATAGCCGCCATCCTCAATGCCCGGCTGGACGGCGTCACATGGTCCTTCGCGGCTGCCGTGGTGGCGCCAGCCCTGCTGCTGTCCTCCATATTGGTGCTGGCCCATATCCAGGCCCGATTGCGAGGGGCCGGCGTGCGCCAATCGATCATGCTGGCCAGCCAAAGGCGCGGCGGCATGCAATGTGCGGTCGCGGTGATCTTTGCGGTGTTCTGGCTGTCTTGGCTGGTCCGGCAGATACCGTCGCTGACCGAGTTTGCAGTCGTCGCATTGTTTGGAACGGGCGTTGCGCTTGCGGCCGCGCTGACCCTGGTACCAGCGGAGCTTGCCTCCTTTGACCAGGATGAAGACGAGTTGCAGCTTCACTGGTTCGATGTCGCGGTGGCCATGCCCATCGGATCGCGGGAACGCAATGCGCTGCAGTTCGGCGCCATGATCCTCTTGGCCGCAGGCGTCTTCTGCGCCGTCTTCCTGCCCTCGACCAAGTTCGGCGAGCGGCTGTCCGGCTTCGTTCCGCCACCCCAGTTGCAGACCCCGGACGCCAGGGGCGCCATTCACGTCCTGACCAAGCCCGGAGATCCGGCGCGCGAAATGGTGGCGACGCTCAGTTCCTTGCCCGAGGTCGGTGCGATCCGCTGGGCCGAATTGCTGCTGCCGCCGGATCTCGACCAGAAGATCGCCACCCTGGCCCAGCTTGAAGGTCATCTGCCCAGCGCCCCTCAGCCGCGCTCCGATGGCGTTGCGCAGGAGCTGGCGATGACCTTCGCACAGCTCGAAGGTGGATTGCAGCAGATTGCCGATGGACCTTCGACCGATGACACGCTGCGCGAGGCCGCACATCGCCTGAGGCGCGCTATTTCGCTGCTCAGCAATCCGGAGCTGCCTTCGCCGGCCCGCGTTCAGGCCATCGAGGACTCCCTGTTCTCCGGCATGGAACCGATGGCGCGCACGGCAGCGGCGCTGACGCAGATGAAGAAGCCGACGCTCGAGGATCTCGATCCGGCCCTGCGTCGTCGCGTCATTTCGCCGGAAGGGGAATGGCGCATCGAGGCGCCGGAAGGGGAGTGGCGCATCGAGGTCATGCCCAAGGAGGGCGTCGGGAGCCTCAGCTTCGCTGCCGCTTTGCGAAAGGTCGCGCCCGATGCGGCAGGCGAACCGGTTCTTGCCCTGTCGCGCAACGAGATCATGCATCACGAAACAGTTCTGGCCTTCGCCGCGGCTCTCACCGGCGCCGTGATCCTGGCCTTCGCGGCGCTGCGCGACCTGTGGCGCTGGCTTCTGGTCCTGCCGGTGATGGCACTGTTCTTCACTTACGCGGCTGCGGCACTTGCCGTCATGAACATGGCGCTGTCGGCGGCAATGCTGGCGGCACTCAGCTGTGCCGCCGCGGTGACCTCCGCAACGGCCGTGCTGATGGCCGAACGCGCGCGCCTGTCCGGGCCTGAGAATGTGGATCCGCGCGATACCTCTTTCCGCACGGCCTTGCTGCCGCTGCTGGTGCTGGCCGGCGCAGTGGCCCCCTTGGCCCTTTCGGCCAATCCGCCCGTGTCGGACTACGGACTCTCCGCCACGATCTTCCTGGTCATCGCGACGGCGCTTTGCATGATCTTGATTCCTTCTTTAGGTCAATGGGTTAGACAGTTTCTCTCGCGCTGAGACTGAAGACTTCCCAAGCGCAAACCTGACGCAGCAGGCGACAAGGGTGCTGAACCGCGGAAACTCGGCCGATCCGGAGTCGCTCGATCCGCACAAGACGTCGACGACCTATGAAGCAAACATTCTCCGCGACCTTTTCACCGGCCTTGCGGCGCAGAACGCCAAGGCCGAAGTCGTTCCGGGTGCCGCCGAGAGCTGGTCAAAGTCGGCAGACGGCAAGACCTACACCTTCAAGCTGCGCGCCGACGGCAAGTGGTCGGACGGATCGCCCGTGACCGCGCATGATTTCGTCTTCGCGTGGCAGCGCCTGGTCAATCCCGAGACCGCCGCCGAATATGCCTACATGCTGGCACCCGTGGTGAATGCCGAAGACATCACCGCCGGCAAGAAGAAGCCCGAGGAGCTCGGCATCAAGGCCATCGACGACATGACCCTCGAGGTGCAACTAAGCGCGCCGACGCCCTACTTCCTCGAGATGCTGACACACCAGGCGACCTATGCGGTCAGCAAGGCCAAT
>JAPLOT010000207.1 GCA_026400595.1 Alphaproteobacteria bacterium
AAGGCATAGGTCACCAGCAGGCCCAGCGCGCCGGCGATCGCCAGCGGAAGCCATTCGATGCGCGCCGCAATGGGCAGCGGGATGATGGCGCTCAGCAGGCCATAGGCAAGCATGGGCGCCACCGCCCCTGCGGCCAGCCCGATGGCGATGGCGATCAGCGCCACCAGCGTGATCTCGGTCAGGTAGATGCCGAAGACGGTGCGCGACGATGCGCCGAGGCATTTCAGCGTGGCGATGGAATTGCTGCGGCGGTTGACGAAGGCGGCCACCGCATTGGCGATGCCGGCGCCGCCGACGATCAGCGACGCAAGGCCGACCAGCGTCATGAAATAGCCCAGCCGCTCGATGAAGCGATCGGCGCCGGAGGCCGCCTGATTGCGGTTGCGCACCCGCCACCCGGCATCCGGAAATGTCTCCTTCGACTCCTCGATCAGCGCGTTGGCGGCCGCGAGGCTGGGATCGGCCAGCTTCACGCGGTAGCGCCAGGTGATCAGGCTGCCGGGCTGCACGATGCCGGTGGCGCGCAGCGCCTCTTCGCTCAGCAGCAGGCGGGGGCCCAGCACGATGCCGTCGGATGGCGATCTCGATGCTGCCCAGCTTGATGCGGTCGCCCGGCATGATGCCGAGGCGGCCGGTGAGGAGCGGATCGGCCACGGCGCCATAGACACCGTCGCGCTTGTCGAAGATGCCGTCCAGTGTCGCACCGTTCTCCAGCGTCAGCGATCCGTAGAGCGGATAGGCGCCGTCGATGGCCTTGGCTTCGACCAGCGTCGTGGCCTCGCCCGCGACCGCCATGGCCCGGACCGTCGCCACCTTGCTGACCTCGCCCTTGGACGTGATGTAGGCAAGTTCGTCGGGCGATGCCTCGCGGTGGATCAGCGAGAATTCGACGTCGCCGCCCAGCAGCGGCTGGCCCTGCTCGTCGAGCCCGCGCTCGATGGCGGCCGAGAGCGAGCCGATGATGGCGATGGCAGCCGTGCCCAGCGCCAGGCAGGTGAGAAAGATCCAGAAGCCTTGAAGGCCCGATCGCAAGTCACGCAGGGCAAAGCGCAGCCACAGCGATGGAGTCACGGATGCGCCCCGGATACGATCTTGCCGTCGCGCACTTCGGCCACGCGGTCGCAGCGGCGGGCGAGGTCGGGATCATGGGTCACCAGCAGCAGCGTGGCGCCCTCCTGTGTCCTGAGATCGAAGAGCAGCTTGATGATCTGCTCGCCCGTGTCGTGGTCGAGGTTGCCGGTGGGCTCGTCGGCCAGGATGATTCGCGCGCCGGACGCGAGCGCGCGGGCAATGGCCACACGCTGCTGTTCGCCACCCGAGAGCTGGCCCGGATAGTGCGTCAGGCGATGGGAGAGGCCGACCCGCTCAAGCCGGTCGGCAGCAATGGACATGGCATCCGGACTGCCGCGAAATTCGAGCGGCACAGCCACGTTCTCCAGCGCCGTCATGGTCGGTATGAGATGAAAGGACTGGAACACGATGCCCACATGATCGCGCCGGAACACGGCAAGATCGTCCTCGCTGCGGCCGGTCAGGGATTCGCCTGCGACATGAACCGCTCCGGCATTGGCCTGTTCCAGGCCGGCGACGACCATGAGCAGCGTTGTCTTGCCGGAGCCCGATGGCCCGACAATCCCCAGCGCTTCACCGGCCCTGGCCGTCAGGCTTACGCCGCGCAGAATGTCGACATTGCCGGCGCGGCTCGGCAGGGTCAGGTGAACGTCCCGGAGGGACACGGCATCTATGGCTGTCATCGTGTCGAACATGGGTGTCGATACGTGATTTGTCGAGCCGCGGATGCTTGAAGACGGTACAATCGCGCCCTACCTTCAAGACCATGTTGAAAATCATTGCCGCGTTTGCCGCCGTCTTCATGTTGACCCAGGCTACATCAGCGCAGACCATCACCATCCTTGCGCTGGGGGATAGTCTCACGGCTGGCTATGGGCTCCAGCCATCCGATGCCTTCCCGGTCAAGCTCGAACAGGCCCTGAAGGCGAAAGGACACGACGTCGTGGTCGTCAATGCCGGGGTTTCGGGCGACACGGCACTGGACGGCCTGTCGCGGCTGGACTGGGCCCTGTCGGAGGAGGTGGATGCGGCGATCGTCGAGTTCGGGGCCAATGACGCCTTGCGTGGTCTGCAGCCCGCCCAGGCGGAAGCCGCCATCGACGGCATTCTCGGCAAGCTGGCCGAGAAGAAGATCCCCACCCTCCTTGCCGGCATGCGGGCGCCGCCCAATCTCGGTCCGGAGTACATGTCGGCCTTTGACGGCATGTATGCGCGACTTGCCGGGAAGCACGAGGCCCTTTTCTATCCATTCTTCCTCGACGGCGTGGCGGCGGACATCAAGCTGAACCAGGCCGACGGCATGCATCCCAACGCAGCCGGCGTCGATGTGATCGTGGCGCGAATGCTGCCTGTCGTTGAAGAACTTGTCACGAAGGCTGTGGCAAAATAGGGCTTGGCCTTCGGCCGAATCACGCTAGCTTGACGGCTAGCGACCCGTGCAGACCCCCCCTCGAAAGGAGGCCCGCCATGCCGCGACTCTTCACCGGCCTTGAGTTGCCGGACGACGTCGCCACCGATCTCGGCCTGATGAAGGGCGGGATCATGGGAGCCCGCTGGATCGACCGGGAATCCTTTCACCTCACCCTGCGCTTCATCGGCGACATCGACGATTCGCTGGCCCGCGAAATCGCCTATGCGCTGGACGGGGTGGCAGCACGGCCTTTCTCGCTCCGGCTGCGCGGCATGGGCCTGTTTGGCGGCAACAAGCCTCACACGCTCTATGCCGGAGTCGAGGAAAGCCCCGAACTGCGGCGGCTGCAATCCATCCACGAACGCATTTGCCAGGTCCTGGGCCTTGCCGCCGAGGGGCGCAAGTTCATGCCGCATGTGACGCTGGCGCGGCTCAAGGACCCGGATCCCCTTGCGCTCCATGGCTATGTCGCCTCGCATAATCTCTACAAGAGCCGGACTTTCGAAGTGTCGCGTTTCGTGCTCTTCTCCTCTCGGCCGTCACGGGGTGGTGGACCCTATGCGGTCGAGGAATCCTATCAATTGCAAGGCTCACCATGACTGAAACACCGTTGCACGGCGTCGAGCGGGTCCGGGTCCTCCGCGAACTCCAGGGTTGGACCGAGGCAAAGGGACGGGATGCCATTTCGAAGACATTTCAGTTCAAGTCCTTCAACCAGGCCTGGGGCTGGATGAGCCGGGTGGCGCTGTTTGCCGAGAAAACCGACCATCATCCCGAATGGTTCAATGTTTACGGGCGGGTGGAAGTGACGCTGTCCACCCATTCGGCAGGCGGGGTGACCGAAAAGGACATCGAACTGGCCCGCAAGATGGACGGCTACGCGGCCGTTCTTGCTTAATTACAATCTCTTAATGTGCCTGACCGCTTGAAGCTGGTACTTCATTACCCCATATTGCAGCAGAATTCTTCACCTGGAGGGAGCGAAATGGCTGAAGTCCGATACCAACCCCAAACAACTGCCCAGTCGCGGGCCGAGATCGATCAGGGTCTCCGCTCGTACATGATGGGCGTCTACAACTACATGGCGCTTGGCGTGGCCGCCACGGCGATCATCACCATGGCGGTGGCCGCAAACCCGGCTGCCATGCAGGCTGTCTATTCGCTGAAGTGGCTGTTCTTCATTGCCATCCTCGGCATGGGCTTCCTCGCTCCGCGCCTGATTTTCTCTGCCAACCCGGCGGTCGCCCATGGCGCCTACTGGGGCTACGTGGCGCTCTGGGGCCTTGCCATCGCACCGATGGTCGGGACCTACCTCGCCATCGGGCCGGATATCGTCTACCGCGCCTTCCTGATCACGGCCGTCACCTTCGGCGCCACCAGCCTTGCGGGCTACGTCACCAAGCGTGACCTGTCGGGCTTCGGTGCCTTCTTCATGATGGCCTCGATCGGCATCATCATCGCCATGCTGGTGAACGTGTTCTTCTTCCAGAGCTCCATGATGAGCCTCATCACCTCGATCGTGACCGTGCTGCTCTTTGCCGGCATCACGGCCTACGAGACCCAGCAGATCAAGGAGATGTATGTCGAAGGCGACACCCCCGGCGTTGCCCGCTGCAAGTCGATCTTCGGCGCCTTCATGCTCTACGGCAGCTTCATCACGATGTTCGTTCACATCCTGAACATCCTCGGGATAATGCGCAGCTCGGAGTGACAGAGCGGCAGCACCAAAAGGAGAGGCCCGGCGGAAACGCCGGGCCTTTTCCATTTTGCGGGAGTTGGTTCAGACTGCGGTGAGCTTCGGAGCCTTGATCAGTACCTTCAGGACCTGGGTGAGGTCGGCGCCTCTCTTGAGGATGAGCCCCCCCTGTGCCACGACCGAGTAAAGACCCTGGCGCCGGGCCAGCGACGGGTCCTTGACGATCCGGTAGAGCGGCATCTCGCTGCTCCGGCGGAAGACCGAGAAGATCGCCTTGTCGCGGCTGAACTCCATGGCGTAGTCGCGCCATTCGCCATCGGCGACCTTGCGGCCATAGAGGCCGAGAATGAGGGTAAGCTCCTTGCGGTCGAAGGCAATCTGCTCCGGCCGCCGCGCACCTGTCTCCCGGGGTGCTTCCGGGCCGGACCTCGTGCTTGCGCCCCAGGCCCGGAGGGAAGTTATCGGTTCTTGTTCGTCCAAACGCCCCACCCTGTGCTGACGGGGTTCATCCTAACGTCATGATGTACCCAAAGCGGCGCCCTGACAAGCGTCAGCTCGCGCCACTCACAGCGCTGTGACTTGAAATCCATTCCATCACAATGTAGTTCGTTCTGGGGCCTCTCTGCGGTCGGGGGATATCTTGCAACGACGTGGTTTTCTTGGACTTTTCGGTGCGGCGCTGATGGCGTCCGTGGTTCCTTCAATCGGTACGGCGGCGGCCTCCACGGCCGAAGATCGTCGACTCCTCCGCTTCGACAACAAGGCGACCACCAGGAAGGTTTCCACCAACAGCAAGAAAAAAAAGAAGAAGATCGTCCGCAAGGCACCCGCCTACAAGGGCCGCGCGCTGGTGGATTTCGACACGCCTGAAAAGCCCGGAACCATCATCATCCGCACCAATGAACGGGCCTTGTACCGCGTCATGGAAGACGGCAAGGCCATGCGTTATCTGGTGGCCGTCGGCAAGGATGGCTTCAACTGGTCGGGCGTCGCCACGGTCGGCATGAAGCGCAAGAATCCCACCTGGACGCCGCCAGCCGCCGTCCTCGATCGGCACCGCCGCCTCTTCGGGCTGCATCCGCATGCTCAACCACGAAGTGATCGAACTCTACAACAAGACGCCGGTCGGCACGAAGGTCATCGTCCTCTAATTGCAGCCCATGTAAGGGCCCATGTCGACGTGGAAATGGTCGGCATGGTCGGCATTGTAGTCCGGGCTCAGCACCATGTTGAAGAGCAGGCAGGCCCGCCCGCGCAGGTCATGAAGAAACGCCGAAGTGGCACCGCCGGCGTCCCATCCCGACTTGAGTGAGATTGTCCTGCCATTCTCGAGCCGGAAGCCCGCGATGTCGAATGCATTGGCCGTGGCATGCTGGCTCAGCCTGCTCCGGCCCCGGATGTTGCGGCAGGAGTAACTGCCGAAATGAACGATCTCCGCGACGCCGCTGCCGAGATGCTGCCGCGCGAGGGGTTGAAGGTCGTGGCGGTCGAGGAGATAGAGCCGCAGCGCGATGTCGCAGCGCATTTCTTCCTGCCGGATCCGGGCGCCGTGGAGCTTCGAGAGGGTGATGGTCCCGCGTCGGTCGCAGCCCGGCCGGTCCGTCTGTTCCGGCATTTCGGTGAGCGTCACGCCTGCCTTGCGCAAGGCCGCGGCGCAGGCCCGGGGATCACCCTCCATCAGCCAGAGCTTGGTGCCGGTCATCAGGTTCGGCGTTTCGGCGAGATCGAGCGGCGCCAGCGGATTGTAGCGGTCGGGAACGAGGCGGAACTGCGCGGCAAGTGCCAGGGCCAGCACCGTGGCGGCCAGGGCCGCAAGAAAGACTGCCGAACTGCGTTTCACCGGCGCAGATCAGCCCTGATTTGCGCGAACAATAAGGCGTCAGGCACCGATCTGTTCGCGTACCCACTGAATGATGTGGCCGGCGGGCATGGCGCCCGACTGGCGGGCCGCCTCCCTGCCGTTCTGGAAGAGGATCATGGTGGGGATGGAGCGGATGCCATGGGCTGCCGCTTCGTTGGGGGCAGCCTCGGTATCGAGCTTGGCGAACCGCACATGTGGTTCCAGCGCCCGCGCCGCCTTCTCGAATTCAGGCGCCATCTGCTTGCACGGACCGCACCATTCCGCCCAGAAATCGACCACCACGGGGATGCTGTTGCGGGTGAGGTGACGGCCGAAGGTCTCGCCGGTGAGCGCCAGCGGATGGCCGTCGAACAGTGGCTTGTGGCATTTGCCGCATTTTGCCTCAGTGGCAAGACGGTCAGGTGGTATCCGGTTCACGGCGGCGCATGATGGACAGACGATCTCGCTCATGACGTGCAATTCTCCAAGGGATTCTCAGCATATGCAGGCCTGCATCACGAGCAACCATGATCTGCGTCAAGCGCGCCGGCAACAACCGATCTGTGTCTTTCGGCGTATTTGCGATATTGCGCTGCACAAGCTAAAACCGTCCATCGGGAACGGGAACTGACCAATGACGAAGACTGAACATGCAAGGCGGCCGCTTTCGCCGCATCTGCAGATCTACCGCCCGATGCTGACCATGTTGATGTCGATCTTCCACCGGGCCACGGGAATGGCGACGGCGGTGGGCGTGGTGCTGCTGGTCTGGTGGCTTTCGGCCGCGGCAACCTCCGATGCCTATTTCGACATGGTGCAGCGGTTCTTCGGCCACTGGTTTGGCCGCATGCTTCTCTTCGGATTCACCTGGGCGCTGGTGCATCACGCGCTGGGCGGCTTGCGGCATCTCCTGTGGGACACGGGGCGAGGCTTCGATCTGCCGCTGGTCGAATGGATGGCGCGTGCCACGATCATCGGGTCGGTGGCCGTCACCATCCTGCTGTGGATCATCGGCTACGGGGTGATGCCATGAGCATGCGGACCCCACTCGGCAGGGTGCGCGGCCTGGGCTCGGCCAAGTCCGGCACCGAACACTGGTGGCTGCAGCGCGTCACAGCCATTTCCAACATTCCGCTGGTGATCTTCCTGGTGATCTTCGTGATCCGCCATCTGGGCGCCAGCCGGGCCGAGATCGTCGCCAGCATCTCCAATCCCTTCGTGGCAATCCTGCTCGCGCTCACCTTCGTGTCGGTGCTGTGGCACATGCGGCTCGGACTGCAGGTGGTGATCGAGGACTATGTCCATGGCCATGTGGCCAAGTTCGCGGCCCTGCTTGCCAACAGCTTCGTCACCGCGCTGCTTGGCGTTGCCGCGCTTTATGCAATTCTCAAGATGAGCTTCGGACTTTGATGGCAGTCGCAGACGCAAGGAAACTGGCGCCCAAGAGCGTCGCGATCAACGGGCGCGCCTATCCGATCACCGATCACAGCTTTGACGTGGTTGTGGTGGGTGCCGGCGGTGCGGGCCTGCGCGCGGCGCTCGGCGCCTCGCAGTCGGGCCTGAAGACGGCCTGCATCTCGAAGGTCTTCCCCACGCGCTCGCACACGGTCGCTGCCCAGGGCGGCATCGCCGCCTCGCTTGCCAACATGGGCGCCGACGACTGGCGCTGGCACATGTATGACACGGTCAAGGGCGCCGACTGGCTGGGCGACCAGGACGCCATCGAATATCTCTGCCGCAACGCGCCGACCGCCGTCTACGAGCTCGAGCATTTCGGCATGCCCTTCTCGCGCACCGAGGACGGGCGCATCTACCAGCGGCCCTTCGGCGGCCACATGATGAATTTCGGCGACGGCCCGCCGGTGCAGCGCACCTGTGCTGCCGCCGACCGCACCGGCCATGCCATGCTGCACACGCTCTACGGCCAGAGCCTGCGCTATGCGACCGAGTTCTTCATCGAGTATTTCGCGCTCGACCTGATCATGGAGAATGGCGCCTGCCGAGGCGTCGTCGCCATGAACATGGAAGATGGCTCCATCCACCGCTTCCGCGCCCATGAGACGATCCTCGCCAC
>JAPLOT010000194.1 GCA_026400595.1 Alphaproteobacteria bacterium
GGGCCAAAGCCCAGGTGGGATGCTTGAAGTGACGGGTGCCGACAGATTTCGGAGGATAGAGATCCTCTAGCGTCTGGACATGTTGGAAGTGACTCTACAAAATAGCTGCATGTTGTTCATAAGTAATGACATCAGCTAACAGGAGGTCACATGCCCGACTACAAACTTGACGTCTACAAGGACAAGCGCGGCGACATTCGCTGGCGCCGCACCGCTGAGAATGGCGAAATCGTGGGCGCCTCCTCTGAAGGATATTCCTCCCGCAAGCATTGCCTGGCCAATGCTGAACGGGACACGGCCACCGACAATTGGGAGTTCTATCGCGACAAGCGCGGCGGTTACCGCTGGCGCTGCTTCTCCCCGGCCAACAAGAAACAGGTGGGCAAGTCGACGGAAGCCTTCTCGTCAAAGAAGAACGCCGAGAACAATGCCCGCATCAACGGCTGGAAGGGCTAGATCGACAGTCCGGGGTGATGTGGCTTCGCCGCAATAGGTCAAGTATCTTTGGACGTGGCTCTGGTTTGGAGCGGGTTCTGGCGCTATGTCCCCGGCGGTTGCAATTCTGCAGCCGTTCTCACAGGAGGCGATCATGCGCAAGTACCGCGATCCCGACACCCTCCCCTGCTTTCGAGCGATCGAGTAAGCGGCGGAACTCGTTCCCGTCAGAAACCCATGTGAAGCGCGGACATCGCTATGTCCATGGCGATGTCGAGCTGATCGAGAAGCTGGGGCGCAACGACCTATGCCCCTGCGGCTCCGGATCGAGATTTCAAGGCCTGTTGCCTGAAGTCTGGCCGCTTTGACGGGTCAAATCGGGATCACTACTTTCAGGGATGAATAGATGTCGGCCGCATCACCCGGCGTAGCGTCAGGTTGATGCGGCCACCTTTCTTCAACAGAGTGGATGAACCTGCAAGGATGCGGTCGATCCCGTGGTAGCTGAGCCGGGCGGCACCGCCCATCACCAGCACGTCGCCGGACGAGAGCTTGAGTGTTCGGGTCGGGCCGCCGCGCACCTGACCGCCAATGCGGAACACCGCTGTGTCGCCCAGCGAGATCGAGACGACCGGCGCCGCGAAATCCTCCTCGTCGGCATCCTGATGCAATCCCATCCTGGCGCCCTCCCGGTAGACATTCACCAGGCAGGCTTCCGGTGGCGCCGGGTACGCCGCGACACGGCGCCAAACGTCCAGGACGGCCTCCGGTATCGGCGGCCAGGGTTGCCCCGTGTCCGGATGGCGGGGCTGATAGCGATAGCCAGACCGGTCAGAAACCCAGCCAAGCTGGCCGAGATTGGTCATCCGGACACTGAAGGGTCTCCCGGTACGCGGCATGACCGGCGTGAAGAGCGGTGCTGCGGCGGCAGCCTGGCGCAGGGTATCCGCCAGTTCCTCCTGTTGAGAGCGGCCCAGAAACTCCGGAAAGTGCTTTAACCCTTGGATCATTGGGATAGTCTCTCGCCCGCGATGATCCTGCGCAAGGAGAAGATGCATGGCGGACTGCAAGCTGATCCGGGGTAACGAAGCCTTTCATGGCAAGCAGGGATTGGATTACTTCAGCGGGATCTCTGCCGAGTCGGCGGGTTCCACCGCACTGTGCATGCATCTGGTGACGATCCCGCCAGGCGGAACGGCCCGCCCGCACTATCACGCCAATCATGAATCGGCGATCTTCGTCCTCGAGGGCAACTCCGAGATGCGCCATGGCCCTGCGCTGGAACATGTGATGGAAATCCGCGCCGGGGATTTCTGCTACATCCCGGCCGGCGTTCCGCATCAGCCCTACAATCCGACCGACAAGCCCGTCCGCGCCGTCATCGCCCGGACCGATCCGCGCGAGCAAGAGAGCGTGGTGCTTCTGCCCGCTGACTTTGGAAGACCAAGGCCATGAGCGACATCGAGCATCCGACCCAGACCGAGGGGACCTTCACGCGCGAAAGCCGGGGACTGGAGTTCGAGCGTGTCGCCTTTTTCAGCGATGCCATCTACGCCATCGCAATGACGCTGCTGGTGGTCGACATCAAGGTGCCCGAGCTAACCCAGGGCAAGAACGACCCCATGATGGTGCTTGACACGCTCAGGCAGAACACACCTGAAATCATAGGGTTTTTTCTTTGCTTCTGGCTGATTGGCAATACCTGGATCAGCCATCATCGCTTCATGGCCAGTCTCCATACCATCGGCCATACGCTGATGACGCTGAACATGTTCTATCTCGCCTTCGTGGCCTTCATGCCCTTTCCGGTCTCGATGATCAGCCACTACGAGAACAACATCATGAGCTTTCTGCTCTTCACCGGCACCTTGCTGGTGCTGAACATCCTGGAACTGGTGATGTTCATCGTCGCCTACCGGCTGGGCCGGACACGGGCGACGGTGACCAAGGAGGTCTTCGACTTCGGGGTGGTCGGTGGCTCGATTCCCATCATCATCTTCCTTCTGTCGATCCCGGTTGCGCTGATTCACACGACCTACGGGCTGCTCTTCTGGCTGCTGATCTTCCCGATCTCGCAGTACCGCCGGCGCCATGCGCCGCCGGAGGTGCACCGCTACCTCAAGACGGGGGGCTGACCTGAAAAACCTGAGCTTTCCCTGCTTGATAGGCCGGACCCCCCTGCCTATATAGCCGTCAAGCGGTTTGGCGCTTGGGATTCGTGGCGCCAGACCACATATGTCAATCAGGAGGCAGCCCCCCGGATCGGGGCAAAGGAAGCGCCTCGCAAAGGGCTTCCGCAGGCAGGCCTGCCACAAGGAGGATATACATGGCTAAAGTTATCGGCATCGACCTCGGCACGACCAATTCCTGCGTCGCGGTGATGGAAGGCAAGAATCCGAAGGTCATCGAGAACGCGGAAGGTGCCCGCACCACCCCGTCCATCGTCGCCTTTACCGCCGACGGCGAGACCCTCGTCGGCCAGCCGGCCAAGCGCCAGGCCGTGACCAACCCGGAAAACACGTTCTTCGCGATCAAGCGCCTTATCGGCCGCCGCATGGACGACCCCATGGTGGCCAAGGACAAGAAGCTCGTTCCCTACAATATCATCAAGGCCGACAATGGCGATGCCTGGGTCGAATCCCGGGGCAAGAAGTATTCGCCGTCGCAGATCTCGGCCTATACGCTGACCAAGATGAAGGAGACGGCGGAGCGCTATCTCGGCGAGCCCGTCACCCAGGCGGTCATCACCGTCCCGGCCTATTTCAACGACTCGCAGCGCCAGGCCACCAAGGATGCCGGCAAGATCGCCGGCCTCGAAGTGCTGCGCATCATCAACGAGCCGACGGCGGCAGCCCTCGCCTATGGCCTCGACAAGCGCGAGGCCGGCACCATTGCGGTCTATGACCTCGGCGGCGGTACCTTCGACGTCTCGGTCCTCGAGATCGGCGATGGGGTGTTCGAGGTGAAGTCCACCAATGGCGACACCTTCCTCGGCGGCGAAGACTTCGACATGCGCATCGTCGATTATCTTGCCGACGAATTCAAGAAGGAGAACGGCATCGATCTCCGCAAGGACAAGCTTGCCCTGCAGCGCCTCAAGGAAGCTGCGGAAAAGGCCAAGATCGAACGGTCGTCCTCGGCCCAGACCGAGATCAACCTGCCCTTCATCACCGCCGATGCCTCTGGTCCCAAGCATCTGACGCTGAAGCTGACGCGCGCAAAGCTCGAGGCCCTGGTCGACGATCTCATCCAGAAGACCATCGAGCCCTGCCGCCAGGCGCTCAAGGACGCAGGCGTGACGGCCGGCCAGATCGACGAGGTGGTTCTCGTCGGCGGCATGACGCGCATGCCCAAGGTCATTGAAGTGGTGAAGCAGTTCTTCGGCAAGGAACCGCACAAGGGCGTGAACCCGGACGAAGTCGTGGCCATCGGCGCCGCGATCCAGGCAGGTGTGCTCAAGGGCGAAGTCAAGGACGTGCTGCTGCTCGACGTGACCCCGCTGTCGCTGGGCATCGAGACGCTGGGCGGCGTCTTTACCCGCCTGATCGACCGCAACACCACGATCCCCACCAAGAAGAGCCAGGTCTTCTCGACGGCTGACGACAACCAGACGGCGGTGACCATCCGGGTCTTCCAGGGCGAGCGCGAAATGGCGGCCGACAACAAGATGCTGGGCCAGTTCGACCTGGTCGGCATTCCGCCGGCGCCGCGCGGCATGCCGCAGGTGGAAGTCACCTTCGACATCGACGCCAACGGCATCGTCAATGTCTCCGCCAAGGACAAGGCGACCAACAAGGAACAGCAGATCCGTATCCAGGCCAGCGGCGGTCTCTCCGACGCCGAGATCGAAAAGATGGTCAAGGAGGCGGAAGTCAATGCGGCAGAGGACAAGAAGCGCAAGGATCTGGTGGAAGCCAAGAATCATGGCGAAGCCTTGATCCATTCGACCACCAAGTCGATGACCGAGCTTGGCGACAAGCTTCCGGCTTCCGACAAGTCCGTGGTCGAGGCCGCCATAGCCGATCTGAAGTCGGCTCTGGAGGGCAGCGATGCCGATGACATCAAGGCCAAGACCAATACGCTGTCCCAGGCCGCGATGAAGATCGGCGAGGCGCTCTACAAGCAGCAGGCTGCAGGCAGCGCCGGTGCGGAAGAGGGCCCGGCAACGGGGTCCAAGGCCGACGATGATGTTGTCGACGCCGACTTCACCGAAGTGAAGGACGACGACAAGCGGTCGTAATGCAGTGACAACCAGCAACCCCATCCTTGAGGCTCACACCTCGGGATGGGGTCTGCTATAGGCGTAGAGTTCAATCGCCTGACGGTGACGGTTTATGGCCAAACGCGACTTTTACGAGGTTCTGGGTGTCGGCCGGTCGGCTGACGAGAAGGAACTGAAAGCCGCCTATCGCAAGCTTGCCAAGCAGTTCCATCCGGACGCAAATCCCGGCGACAAGACCGCCGAGGCCAAGTTCAGGGAGGTCAGCGAGGCCTATGAAATTCTGCGCGACCCGCAGAAGAAGGCCGCCTACGACCGCTTCGGCCATCAGGCCTTCGAGGGCGGGCGCGGACAGGGTACCGGTTTCGGCCCCGATTTCAATTCCTCCATGTCAGATATCTTCGAGGATCTCTTCGGTGACTTCATGGGCGGCCAGCGCGGGCGTGGTGGCGGCCGTGGCCGCGGCGGCACGGGCGCCGCGCGCGGTGCCGACCTGCGCTACAACATGGAGATCTCGCTGACCGAAGCCTTTACCGGCAAGACGGCGCAGATCCGCGTCCCTTCGTCGGTGACCTGCGAGACCTGCAAGGGGACCGGCGCCAAGGCGGGGTCGAGCCCCAAGACCTGCGGCACCTGCGGCGGCGCCGGTGCCGTGCGCTCGCAGTCCGGCTTCTTCACCGTCGAGCGCACCTGCCCGACCTGCCAGGGCCGCGGCCAGGTCATCGCCGATCCCTGCGGGGCCTGCGGCGGCCAGGGGCGGGTCACCAAGGAACGGACTCTCTCGGTCAACATCCCCTCCGGCGTCGAGGATGGCACGCGCATCCGCCTGGCCGGCGAAGGCGAGGCCGGCATGCGCGGCGGCCCGGCCGGCGATCTCTACATCTTCCTCTCGGTTCGACCGCACGAGTTCTTCCAGCGTGACGGATCTGACCTCTTCTGCAAGGTTCCAGTCTCCATGACGACAGCCTCGATGGGCGGCGAGATCGAGGTTCCCACCATCGACGGCAAGAAGGCACGCGTGGCCATTCCGGAAGGCACGCAGACCGGCAAGCAGTTCCGCCTCAAGGCCAAGGGCATGCCCGTGCTGCGGTCCTCGCAGTTTGGCGACATGTACATTCAGGTGGCGGTGGAAACGCCGGTCAACCTGTCGAAGCGCCAACGTGAACTGCTGCGCGAGTTCGACAAGGAAGCGCGCAACAACAGCCCCGAGTCGGAAGGCTTCTTCGCCAAGGCCAAGGCCTTCTGGGACGGTTTCGGCGGCTGAGTCTGCTGCTCTCCCGTGCTGCGCGTGGGAGAAGGACGCTTCCGATCAGTTGTCGCCAACCGGGAACTCCGGCCCCGGAATGTGCACGGCCAACAGGCAGCCATTGGGCGTGTAGGAGCAGTGTTCCGTACCGTCGCGCAGCCACACCAGGTCACCGGCCTTGAAGACCGTGCCGTCATTCTCGATGAGTTCGCCTTCGAGGATCAAGAACTGCTCGTTGCCATTGTGGCGATGCGGCCGGGTGGTCATGCCCGGCGGCATGCGATAGACGTGAAAGCCGGTGCCGAGCGGCTGGCTGTCATCGAGCTGCAGGATGCTGTCGCCCAGGGCCTCGCCATCCTCGTAGACGAAGGGCTTATAGTTGCCCTCGCGAATGTTCACCACGCGGCGGTCTTCGGGCTTCACGGGTCGCATAGCAAGTCTTCCTTTCAGGCGGATGTGATGCACTGGATGGCCTGGCTCAGGCCGCGGCTCGCCAGAAGCTGGCGCGGATCCTCGGAATCGATCGGCGAGCAGATGCGATAGACTTCGAGGGCGTCCGGAGCCATCTGCCCACGGGCATAGAAGTACATGGCAGCGCCGTAACGCGACAGGGCTGCGCCGCTCTCGGTATTGCGCGCCACCAGAAGTTCGTACTGGCGGGCGTCCTCGTCGGTCTCGATACGGATCATGTGTTGGCCGCGATTGCCATCTGGATGTCGCGCTCCCTGATCTTGTCGGCCCGGTGCATGAGATAGCCGGAAATCGCCACACCGATGCCGACCACCACGATGATGATGGTGGCCAGCGCGTTGATGTCGGGCGTCACGCCGAGCTTGACCTTGCTCCACACAAGAATCGGCAGGGTGGTTGCACCGGGGCCGGTGGTGAAGCTGGTGATGACGACGTCATCGAGCGAGATCGTGAAGGCCAGGAGCCAGCCCGAGACGATGGCGGGCGAGATGACCGGCAGGGTGATGTCGCGCAGCACCTGCCAGGGCCTTGAGCCAAGGTCCATTGCGGCCTCTTCGATGGACTTGTCCATGGACGACAACCGCGACTGCACGATGACGGCGACATAGGTCATGGAAAAGGTGATGTGGGCAATGGTGATGGTGGTGAAGCCGCGCTTGCCCGGCCAGCCGGTCAGCTCGGCGAGGAATATGAAGAAAAGCAACGCCGATATGCCTGTGATCACCTCGGGCATGATGAGCGGCGCGGTGACCAGGCCGGAGAACAGCGTGCGGCCGCGGAATTGCGTGAACCGCGCCAGGGCCAGGCCGCAGAGCGTACCGAGGATGGTCGCGAAAGTGGCACTGACCAAGGCGATCTGCAGCGACAGCAGCGCTGCATTCATGATCTGGTCATTGTCGAAGAGCTTGCCGTACCACTGCAGCGAAAAACCGCCCCAGACGGTCGCCAGCCGCGACTTGTTGAAGGAGAAGAAGATCATCGACAGGATCGGAATGTAGAAGAATGCGAATCCGAAGCAGAGACAGGAGATGAGGAAGAGGGGCCGCCTCGTCATGGCTTGCCCCCGGCATTCTGCGCCTTGGCCTCATAGTGGTTGTAGAACACCATGGGCAGCACCATCAGGAAGAGTAGCGCCACCGCGACGGCGGAGGCCATGGGCCAGTCGCGCGCCGAGTTGAATTCGTCGGCGATCACGCGGCCGATCATCGGATTGGCGGAACTGCCGACCAGGCTGGGGATGATCAGTTCGCCGGTTGCGGGAATGAAGACGAGGAGGCCACCCGCGATGATGCCCGGTATCGACAGCGGAAGGGTTATGTCCCTGAACACCTGCCAGGGCCGCGATCCCAGATCCATGGCGGCCTCGTTCAGGGTCGTGTCGAGTTTTTCAAGGTTGGCGTAGAGCGGCAGGATCATGAAGGGCAGGTAGGAATAGACCATGACGAGCACCACGGCGAAACTGGTGTTCATCATCGGGATCGACTTGAGCGCCCATTCGCTGGGGACGGCGAAGTTGTAGATGCTGGTCAGCAACTTGTTGAACCAGCTGTTCGATCCCATCATGCCGATCCAGGCATAGACGCGCAGCAGGAAGGAGGTCCAGAAGGGCAGGATCACCAGCATGAGCAGGATGTTGCGCCAGCTCTTCGAAACCCGCGTGATGCCCAGTGCCATCGGATAGCCGATCAGCAGGCAGAGCAGCGTGGCAATGAGCGCATTGATCAGCGAGCTCACGAAGGCCCTGATGTAAAGCGTATCCTGGAAGAGTCTTGCGAAGTTGCCAAGATCGATCCAGGGAAACGCCTCATGAAACCCGAAGGGCGGAGAAGCGGACTTCATGATCGCCAGACTCATGACGACAACGATCAGGAAGGGAATCAGAAAGAAGACGATCAGCCAGGCGTATGGCGTTGCAATGATAAGGTCGCGCCAGCCTCTGCGATTGAACCAGTCGCGCATGACCCTAATCCGTCAGCAGGATGGCGGAGGATGGCTCGAAGCTGAGCCAGACCTCGTCTTCCCATTGCGCCACGCGGCCGCCCTCATCGCTGCGGCGGGTGTTCACGCTGTTGACGAGGACAAGATGCCCGGACTCCAGTTTGACGCGGTAGAGCGAGTCCTTTCCGAAATATCCGAGGTCACGCACCGTTCCCCTGACCACGTTCACACCGCCGCTGGGGGCCTTGCGCGTGATGGTGATCTTTTCCGGCCGGACCGCGACCGTGACCTTGCTGCCCCTTTCGGGAGTGGCGTCGGTCGCCGCCTTCACTGTGCCAGACAGAACCGGACAGGACACATCCGTCATGCCGCCGCCCGTGCGGATGACTTCACCCTCGAACTGATTGATCGATCCGATGAAGTCGGCAACGAAGCGATTGGACGGGAATTCGTAGATCTCGTTGGGCGTGCCAACCTGACGGATCACGCCGCGGTCCATGACGGCAATGCGGCTCGACAGCGTCATCGCCTCCTCCTGATCGTGCGTGACAACGATGAAGGTGATGCCGGTGCGGTCCTGAATGTTCATCAGTTCGAACTGGGTGTGTTCGCGCAGCTTCTTGTCGAGGGCGCCCAGCGGCTCGTCCAGAAGCAAAAGCTTGGGCTGCTTGGACAGAGCACGGGCCAGGGCCACCCTCTGGCGCTGTCCGCCCGAGAGCTGATGCGGCTTGCGTCCGGCCAGCTCCGAGAGCTTGACCAGTTCAAGCATCTCCTTGACGCGCGCGCTGCGCTGCGCCGGCGTCAGGTCCTCATGCTTCAGGCCGTAGCCGACGTTCTGCTCGACGCTCATGTGCGGAAACAGCGCATAGGACTGGAACATCATGTTGACCGGCCGCTCATAGGGTGGAAGCGATGTCATGTCCTGGCCGTCGATGAAGATCCGGCCCAACGTCGGCTGCTCGAATCCGGCAAGCATGCGCAGCAGCGTGGTCTTGCCGCAGCCCGACCCGCCCAGCAACGAGAACAGTTCCCCCTTTGCAATGTCGAGGGAGACGTCATCGACGGCCCTGAAGGTGCCGAACGTCTTGGTAACTCCCTCGATCCTCACGAACGGCGCCGCGGCTGCTCCGGTATCTGTGGCGGCCATGCTCCCCCCAAACTAGGAAGCCCGGCCGCTCAGGGCCGGGCTTTCGTCTTCAACCGCTCTTGATGTCGCTCCAGGCGCGGGTCAGTCCGGCATTCTGGTCGTCGTCCAGAGGTGCGGGAGCCCAGAGGCGCTTCAGCGTCGCCTCGTCGGGATAGACGGCCGGGTTGGCCAGCACCGCCGGATCGATGAAAGGCTTGGAGGCGATATTGCCATTGGCGTAGTTCGTGAAGTTCGTGCACTTCGCGATCACTTCCGGCTGCAGCATGTACTCGAGGAACTTGTAGGCGTTTTGCACGTTGGGTGCGTCGGTCGGGACGCAGAGGCAGTCGACCCAGGCGGGAGCGCCGGTCTTCGGGACGAAGTAGGCGAGATTGAGTTCGACACCGGCTTCCTCGGCACGGGCCTTGGCCGTCGAATAGTCGCCCGACCAGTTGTTGATGACGCAGAGTTCCTTGTTTGGGATGGCGTTCAGGTAGTTGGTATTGTCGAAGGTGCGGATATGCTCGCGTACCGGCTTGAAGGCCTCCACCACGGCCTGGTAGTCGGCCACGTTCTTGGTATCGCCGTCCTTGCCCAGATACTTCAGCATCATGAGAATGACGTCGTTCGGCGAGTCGAGGATCGAAATGCCGCAATCGGCCAACTTGGCCGCATTCTCCGGCTTGAAGATCGTGTCGAGGGACTCGAGGTCGGCGTCCGGCAGCCGCTCCTTGACCATGTCCACGTTGTAGGTGATGCCCACCGAACCCCACATATAGGGGATGGCATATTCGTTGCCCGGATCCCATCCGGAAAGAATGCGCAAGACCTCGGGATCGAGATTGCCCCAGCTTGGAAGCTTGGCGCGGTCAAGTTTCTGGTAGATGCCGGCCTTGATGAAGCGCGGCATTTCCATGCCCGACATGTCGACCACGTCATAGCCGGTGCTGCCGGCCAGCATCTTGGCCTGCATTTCCTCGGCCGAGCTGTAGGTATCGTAAGTCACGGCGATGCCGGTGGCCTTCTGGAAATCCTCGATCGTGGTTTCGCCGATGTAGTCGGCCCAGTTGTAGACATTCAGGACGCCGGCATCGGCATGGGCGCGCCGTATGTAAGGCATGGACAGCACGGCCGCACCGCCCAGTGCGGCCAGCGCGGTGCGTCGGTTGATCGTGGTCATCGTTTCCTCCTTTGGCGCGCTCTTTGACGCCTTTCGCTTTTGAACGTCAGTTCAAACCGGAATGACGCAGATGTCAATTTAAGCTTCGGTGAGCTCGCGATTGAGTTCGGCAATGGGCCGGCCTTGCGGTTCCTCGGGCAGGGTCACCACCGGCAGGGCCGAGCGCACGTGGTCGTGGTGGCTCTTCACGCCAAGCTCCAGGTCGGACAGGTGAAAATCGTCAAAGGCCTTCGATTTCATCGACTCGTTCGACCAAATGGTGAGCTGGACATCTTCCCGGCCGGTTTCGCGGTCGATGCGCTTGGCCAGGTAACGCGCGAGCCGGTCCTCCCGGCTCTCGTGGCGCCGGCAGTAAACGGCGCCCCGCTGCAGCGTCTTGCTCACACCGAGGGGGAATTCCTGATAGAACTGGACCATCTCCGGCGTTACCGCGATCACGCAGTTGGGAAAGAGTCCGAAGTAGCTCCAGCGCCGCCGAAGGTCTTCCGGCAGGGAGGTCTGCACCGGCGCGTGCTTGAGATAGTGGCGCACGCTCCAGCGGCGTCCGCCATGGGTGCTGTAGGTGCCGGTGGAGCGGCTGACCCCGCCCTCGAAGGGTTCGTCGTAGTATGTCGCGCCATAGAGATCCTGCAGCGCCGGATGGGCCATCGCGACATGGTAACCTTCGTTGTCGACGTCACGCACGGATTTCCAGTTCACATTGGTTGTGAAGTCGTAGAAGCCGCCGACGGGTGCGAGATCTTCGATCTTGTAGTGCGCCAGCTCAGGTGCGAAGCGGGCCATCAGCTCCGCGACGGAAGGCTGCGGGCCCTTGTTGAAACGGATGAACACGAAGCCCATCCAGATCTCGGATTCCACCGGCTTCAGGCCGAACTTCGACTTGTCGAGCCCTGCAAAGCTGTTGGGCCGTGCGGCGCCGCGGAGCGTGCCATCGAAATTGTAGACCCAGCCATGGAAGGGGCAGATCAGGGCGTTCTTGCAGTGACCCTGCTTGTCGCCCACCACGCGGGAGCCACGGTGGCGGCAGAGATTGTGGAAGGCGCGCACCTCTCCGTCGTCGCCCCGCACGATCAAGGCGCGCTCGTTTGCGATGTCGAGGGTGAAGTAGTCGCCCTTCTTCGGAACATCGTTCACATGGCCGGCGAGCTGCCAGTGATTGAGGAAGATCTCGTCGATCTCGAGCTGAAGCAGGGCTTCGCTGTGATAGGTCCAGGCCGGCAGGCCGCGGCGATCCCAGTCATTGCCAGGCGGGGCGGCGGGTGATTTGAGCGCGTTGTCCATGGATCATCTCCGAATTCAACGGGTGTTTCAGATGGTCTATATTGACTGAACTATCATTCAAAATCCAGATGAATCTGTCATCTTATTGATTTCAAAGGAATTGATGATAAACATTGAAGCAAGGAAAGAACCTGCAGATGCCAGAATTTGAGGATTGGATCGGCCGGCGGGCAGAAGCGCTCGATGTGGCGACCCCACGCCTGCTGGCCGAATTCCGCGCCACTCTCGCACCCCATCTGTTCGAACCGGGCGATCCCGATCTGGCGCCGCCGGGGTTTCACTGGAGCCTCGCGCCTGCCGTGCCGCCCGCCGCCGAACTGGGTGAGGATGGCAGCGCCGCCCATGCCGGGCTGGTTCCGCCCATTCCCCTCCCGCGCCGCATGTGGGCTGGCGGAAGCATCGAAACCTTCGCACCGATCCGGCGCGGCGCCGCGATCCGGCGGCTGTCCACTCTCGATGCTGTCACCCGGCGTGACGGCTCCTCCGGCAAGCTCTATTTCGTCACGCTTCGCCATGTCATCATGGCAGAAGGTTCTCCGGCCGTGCACGAGCGGCAGGACCTTGTCTTCCGGGACGCGTCATCGCAGCCGGGCGCAGGACGCCCGGAGTCTGAAGGCCGCGACGATCTTGCCTGGACGGTCAATGCCGGCCCCGTGATGCTCTTCCGCTTCTCGGCCCTCACCTTCAACAGCCATCGCATCCACTACGACGAGCACTATGCGCGCTCCGAGGGCTACCCGGGCCTGCTCGTGCAGGGGCCGCTGCAGGCGGCGCTCATGCTCAACCAGATCTCGGCTCTGAAGAGCAGCGTCCCGCGCCGCTTCGACTATCGCTGCATGGCGCCGCTGTTCAGCAGCCCGAGCGTCCGCGTGGCCTCGCGTGGCGACGAGGTCCGCGTGATCCGGGCCGACGGCATCACAACGGCGGAAGGCCGCGCTCGCGCTCAAGATACATGAGGAGCAGCATGGTCTTGGCATCGACGATGCCGCCATCACGGGCCAGCCGCCGGGCATCATCCAGCGGCAGTTCGAGCACTTCGATGTCCTCGCCCTCATGCGCGTGGCCACCGCCATCGCCCAGTCGATCTGCAGGCGAATAATCCGCCAGGAAGAGCGTGAGACGCTCGGTCACGGCGCCGGGCGTGGAATAGACGCTGGCCATGCGGCGCAGGTTGCGGACTGCGAAGCCAAGTTCTTCCTCCGCCTCGCGCCGGGCGCAGTCGGCCGGATCATTGCCGTCGAGCAATCCCGCGCAGGCCTCGATGATGTGTCCCTCTCCATCGAAGAGATAGGCAGGCAGGCGGAACTGGCGCACCAGCAGCACGGTGTTGCGCTCGGGATCGAAGGGAAGGACCGCAGCGCCATGTCCGTGGTCATGAACCTCGCGCACGAGACGCTCGCGCCGGCCATCGCGACGGCGATAGGAAATGACATAGCGGTCGAGCCTTGCCCAGGCATGCGACAGCGTCTCGACGCTCTCGATCTTCACGGGATCGCTCATGTGCCGCGCTCCGCCTTCACCCGTGCGATGATGGCCTGCGCGAGTGGTGTTGCGGTCAATCGATCGACAGTGGGCAGCAGCCTGCGCCGCCAGTTGGGCCGTTCGGTATCGGTGCCCGGAACATTGAGCGGTTCCGAAGCGTCGGCGAGATCGTCGGCCTGAATCAGCATCACGCGCGACGGCGCGGACGCGATCATGCCATGTGCCGCGACGGAGGCATCCTGCAAGCCGTTCGACGCGGCCCGCGAAAGCGAATCGAGCTGGGCAACTTCCTCCCGCCGCGCCTCCTCGCGTGCCGAGACGGCGTCTGGTGGAATACGGCCGAGCCCGCGGTCAATCGCAATGTCGAGGCCCTGGCGCCAGCCACGGAAGGTTGGCAGGTCATGCGAGGCGAGGCAGGCCAGCGCCAGTTCGGGATACTGCGCCGGCGGCTTGAACCCTGACCCCATGCGCTCGAACCACAGCACGCGATAAGACAGGATCCGCGCTGCATTGAGCCTCTCGCGCAGTCCGTCCGGGATGGTGCCAAGGTCCTCGCCGATCACCATGCAGTTCTGCCGCCGGCTCTCGATGGCCGTCACCGCAATCATGCTGTCGATCGGAAAGTTCACATAGGCGCCGGCCTTGCCCTCCGCACCCCGAGGCACCCAGAACTGACGCATGAAGCCCAGGACATGGTCGATGCGCAGTGCCGCGGCGTGCCGCATGTTGGCCAGCATCACGTCGCGCAAAGGCTGAAAACGCCTTTCCGCCAGCGCAAGCGGCGACAGCGGTGGGAGATTCCAGACCTGGCCCTCGCGCGAGAAGGGATCCGGCGGTGCGCCGAGCGACACGCCATGTGCGTAGTCATCGGGCGACTCGGCGATCTCGCCGCCATCGAAGGCCGAGCCGAGCGCCAGGTCACGATAGAGATTTCCCCTGCGGGCGGCGCGCGCAAGCTGTGTGTCGGCGATCCATTGCAGGAAGGCGCGATAGGCCACGTGCCGGGGCGAGGCGGGTTCGCCGGCCTGTTGTGCCTCGAAGGCACCATGGCGGCGCAGCGCAGCGCCGCCAGCGGCGATGAAGGCCTCGAAGGCCTCGTTGCTGCGGAACTCCTTGAAGGCCTGCTGCAGCAGGGCACTCTTGGCAGCCCAGACCGCCTGATAGTCGACATGCGACAGCGCCGCGAGATCGGCGAAGGCCGCGCGGCGTGACTCTGCCAGCGCAGCCGTGTTCGGCAGGGCCAGTTCTTCGAGAAGCTGCGGAATGCTGATGTAGATCGGATCCACGTAGCGCCGGTCCGATGGCTGGTAGGGGCTGGCCCGCGACCGGTCGGCCGGGAACATGTGGTGCAATGGGTTGAGCCCGGCATAGCGGCCGCCGATCTCCGATGTCACATGGGCGAAGCGCCGCAAGGTTTCGAGATCGCCAATGCCGCCATCCCCGTCATGGCGCAGGGCATAGAGGTGCGCGGCGAGACCGTAGACCCGGTGTCCGGCAGCGATATCATCGGGGAGGTGGCAGGCGCCAGGCGTCACGATCAGGCTGCGTGCCGCCGACGGATCATCACCGCTCCATACCTTGTAGTAGCCCATGTCCAGCCGCGCGTGCGCAAGTGCGCCAGGGACCACGGTGAGGGTCTGGCGCTGGCCATCTTCCGACTCGATCGTGATGACCTGACGCTTGTCGCTGGCGGCACCGATCACGGCCATCTCGCCCGCGGCAATCAACTGCGGGGCCTGCCGCATGCGGAGCTGCCGCAACGACTGCTCGGCCTCTTCGGGCGATGCGTGCGCAATGCGCAGGGCCGAGAGCAGATGGCGCAAGGTTTCCGGCGTCACAAGATGGTGCGTGCCATCCACTTCCCACCAGTCGCCTTCGATCCCGGCGGCATTGGCCAGCTGTGCAATGGTACTGTCAGAGACCCCGCTCCGCCGCACGCGCTCTTCTGTGTAAAGTGCCACGGCTTGCGGCGGCACATCCGCGCCTTCCGCTGAACTGAAGCTGCGCGTCCAGCGCCAGCCATCGCGTGCCTGCATCTGCGGTGCCACGGAGCTCGTTGAACGATTGAACCAGAGGGCCAGGCGTTTCCCGCCCTCGGCCAACACGAGACCAAGAACCTCTGCGGTGGCGTCCTGCCAATCGAACTCCGATCCGCCAGGGACCAGCCAGCTGGCATCCTTCAGACCCGTTGCGGGATCGACGGCGCCCGTCAGGAAGCCATCGCCCGCGAGCGCCGGATGGGACTTGCGCAGTTCCACCAGCTCCGACGTGAAGCGGATCAGCGCATGATCCGCC
>JAPLOT010000559.1 GCA_026400595.1 Alphaproteobacteria bacterium
GGCCTCGACGGGCTCACGCTGACCAGTGCGGCACTGACGGCATCGGCTTCCGGCCACGCTTCGGCAGCGACGGCAGACCTGGCGCTTGCCGTGCGGCTTCCCGACCTTGCCCTTCTGCATGAGGGACTGGGCGGCACCGCGCAACTCGATGCTGGACTCGAGGGCCCATGGCAGAGCCTCACGGCGCGCATCGATGGCCGGGGCGAGGCGATCACGCTCATGGGCAAGAGCTTCGAAAGGCCTGTCGTGGCGGCGCAAGTGAAGATCGAGAATGCTGCACCAAGCGGCACGTTCACCGCCAGCGGGCGTCTCGACGCAAAGCCCGTCGACATCGCGGCCAGTTTCACAACCGATGCCACGGGTGACGTGGTCCTGGAGACTCTCTCGGCCATAGCAGGAAGCGCAAGGCTCTCCGGCAACCTGCGCTGGCCGAAGGGCGATGCGCCCACCGGCACCCTCAGTTTCTCGGCGCCCGCGCAACATCGTGACGCCGTCTTTCACCGCGGCCACTGCCGAAGGCAACATCAACATCGCAACACTGTTCGGCGTGCCGCGGCCCGAGGGCCAGGCGAAGCTTGTCAAGGCGCGGATCGGCGGCCAGCGCTTCGACTCCGCCGCCATCACCGCCAAAGCCACAGGATCCAACACCTATCGGACCGCGGTGAAGCTGGCGGGACCTGATCTGTCCCTCGACGCCGATGCCGATGTCACGCTGGGAAGCGGGGAAGCCCGCTATGCGGTGTCGCGCCTCGGGGGCAAGCTGCGCGGCATTCCGTTCTCCGCCAGCGCGCCGCTCGTCCTTCAGCAGGCGGGCAAGACGGTGACGCTTGAACCCGCGCGCCTCGCCATCGGCAAGGGCAGCATCCGGGTCGGTGGACGCCTGTTGCCTGACCTCAAGGCGACCGTGACTGTCCAGTCGCTGCCGCTTGCGGCCTTTGCAGGCCTTGGCGGACAGCCAGGCCTCCAGGGCACGCTCTCCGGCGAGGCCGCGCTGACGGGAAGCCTTTCGTCCCCCGAAGGCAGCTTCAAGCTGTCGGGCGCAGGGCTTTCGGCTGAGGCTCTGAAGCAACTCGGTGTCAGGCCGCTGACGGCAGGTGCCAATGGCACGATCAGCGGCGGAACGCTCACGGCCGCGCTCAAGGCCGATGCCGGCAAGCAGCTTACGGTGACGGGCAACGGCACGGTCGACCTCCGCACATCGCGCATCGACATGGCGCTCAAGGGCCGGACGGTGCCTGCCCTCTTCGCCGACCGGTTGGCCCGAAGCGGCGTGCGCGCCCAGGGCGATGTCGGCTTCGATCTGCGTCTGTCGGGCGCCCTTGTCCGTCCGGACATCAATGGCCGGGTCACGCTTGGCAAGGGCGTGCTGGGCGACGCGGCTGGCCGCTTCACCTTGCGCGACGCTGCCGGAAGCGCGGAAGTCAGCAACCGCATCGTCAGGATCACATCACTCAGTGGTGTCACGGGCCGCAACGGCCGCGCTACGGTCACAGGCACCATCGCGTTGGACGCCGGTCTCACCGCGAACCTCGACGCGCGGGTCGAGAATGGCATGTATACCGATGGAAGCTTCGTTACCGCGCGTTACGATGCAAGGCTCAAGGTCACGGGTCCGCTCCTGCAGGCGCCCCTGGCAACCGGCGAAATCGACCTGCGCGGTACCAAGATCACCTTGAGCGAACTGCCGAAGCGCGCCCTGACGCCCGACGACGTCAAGCACATCAACGCCTCGCGCGCGGTGGCGCTGCAGGCCCGCGAGATCCGCCGCAACCGGCCGGCTGGCAGCTCGAATCTCCGGGTTGATATCCGGCTGCGGGCGCTGGACGCCGTCTCGGTCAGCGGCCGCGGACTGAACGTCATCCTGGACGGGGGCCTTCGCATCTCTGGCCCGCTCGACAATCTTGCAGCCCAAGGGTCGTTCCAGATGGTGCGGGGCCGCCTCACCCTTCCGGCCCGAAGCCTCGACTTCGAGCGCGGCAGCCTCACCTTCGACCGCGATCTTGATCCGAAGATCGACTTCGTGGCGGTGTCGCGGCGCAAGGATGCCACCATCACGCTGACGGTTTCGGGCTATGCCAGCGAACCGTCCATCCAGGTCACGTCGGTTCCCCAGATGCCGCAGGAAGAGGCGATGGCCCGGCTGATCTTCGACAACTCGATGCTGGAGTTGTCGCCGCTGCAGATTGCACAGATCGCCAGCTATGTCGCCACGCTGTCAGGTGGTGGTGATTCCGGGCTGCTGAGCGGCCTGCAGAATGCCCTCGGTCTGGATCAGCTTTCCATCACTGAAAACGAGAGCGGGGGCACCGATGTCGGCATCGCCAAACGCCTGAATGACAAGCTGTCGATCGGTGTCGAACAGACGACGCAGAGCAACACCACGCGGGTCATCATCGATCTGTCGGCCACGCCGGAACTCAAGGTGAGGGGTTCGATCGACTCCGAAGGCTCGTCGCGCATCGGCGTCTACTACGAGAAGGATTACTGAGCAGCCGCAACCTCGGTCGCTTCCGGTGCGGGCACTTCGCCGCGCTCGGTCAGCTCGCGCATGAACTCGCGCAGGGACTCGGCCTTCACGGTGATCGGCAGGCGTTCGGAAGGATAGTTTCCGGCACCCACGACGCAGCTGATCCGCAGATCCGGCAAGGTCTCGAAGGGATGCCAACCTTGGCCGGAGTGAGCTGCAGGCCCAGATCGGTCAGGCAGATGAATGGCTGATGGGCAATGTGGGTCGACTTGTTCAGCAGCTCGATGCTGACTTCGCAGGTGCCGCTGGTGCTGTCCACGGGATGGGGAATGAAGTGGAAGGACGTCTGCGGCTGAAGCAGGTTCGATTCCTGGTCCTGTTCGCAGGGTGCTGCGGAAAGAAGCACCGGTGCGGAACGCACGCCAGCGTGAATGATCGGATGACGGGCAATGCGTGGGCGGCCTTCGGCGATGGGCTTCAGCGCCGGCAAGGGATCCGCCGTCGACGCCGGTGGGGACTCGACCGGCGGCTCGAATGG
>JAPLOT010000297.1 GCA_026400595.1 Alphaproteobacteria bacterium
CCCCTGATCGCCGGATTGACCCGCTTGATGCGGGCGCTGACATTCCTCGCATCGCCGAAGAGAAAGCGCGCGACGTCCAGGGCATGGATGCCAAGGTCCTCGACGATGAAGCGCTCGCCTTCTGCCAGATAGGGCTGCCCCGAGAAGACATCATAGGCCGAGCGGAAGGACACGCGCCCCCAGAAGATCTCGCCAATCTCGCCGCTCTGCAGGATCTCCCGGACCTTCCGGATCGGCGATTGCCAGCGGAAATTCTCATGCACCATGAGCGGGACGCCGGCGGCCTTGCAGGCCTGCACCATGGCCTTCGCATCGTCGAGCGTGGCGGCGAAGGGCTTCTGAACGATGACGGGGATCCCGAGACCGGCCGCCAGCTCCACCAGTGGCCGGTGGCTTGGCGCCGTGGTGGCGATGTCCACGAAGTCGGGTCTTTCCGTGCGAAGCATGTCGCCCGCATCGGCATAGCGGCGCGTGATGCCGAAGCTGTCGCCGGCGATGGCCAGCCGCTCGGGATTGGTGTCGCAGATGGCGACGATCTCCGCCCCCGCAGCATCGCGCCAGCCCTGCAGGTGATTGATGGCGAAGAAACCGCACCCGATCAGCGCACCGCGAAGCTGGGTCATGTGGCCAACCCTCTCAGGTAATGCGTCGGATGCTTTCCGCGATCTCTTGTTCTTCGAAGACCTTCTTCCAGTCGTCGCGCATGAGCATGGGCTTGCCGAAGTGGATCGCCTTATTGCAGGCGTCCGAAAAGACTCCGGGCTGCTCCTTGAAGATCACGGCGCCGAGGATGTTCATGTGGCCGA
This sequence comes from Alphaproteobacteria bacterium, assembly GCA_026400595.1. Classification (GTDB taxonomy): domain Bacteria; phylum Pseudomonadota; class Alphaproteobacteria; order Rhizobiales; family Aestuariivirgaceae; genus Aestuariivirga. The sequence continues at coordinate 807 of JAPLOT010000297.1, forward strand.
GCAGGAAGTCGCGCGCCGCGGCTTCAGGCACGCCGCGCCGCACGACCTCGTCCATGGCTTCGCGCATCACGTCGAGCAGCGAGGCGACGACGGTCTCGGCAAGGCCCGGCTCGAGCAGGGCGATCTGTTCGACGGTGAGGCGATGCGAGCGCATGACCGGGGCCCAGATCGTGCGAGCCACGGCCTCGCCTTTGGCGTAGTCGGACTCCGGCCCCTGCATGAGCGCGCAGACGATGGCCTGCTTGGCCGCCACGCCGCCAAAGCGGTCGAGCTTCGCGGCCATGTCGGTCTCGTCGTTGAAGATCGGCGGGTGGCAGGGATGGGTGATGAAATAGGTGACGTCGTCGCGCTTGGGCAGATGGCCGGCATAGGGTGCGGCCGCATCCAGCACCACGATCATGGTGCCTGCCTTGAGTTTGCCGATGATGGCATGCGCCACCTTGCCGATCGCCGTATCGGGAACCGCGAGCACCACGATCTCGGCACCCTTGGTGGCCGTGTCGGCATCGACGACCTTCCAGCCCAGCTCGGACTCGATGCGCCGCTGTCCTTCGGAACTCAGTTCGACGGCGGCAACCTCATAGGCGGAAGACTTCAGATTGCGGCCCAGCCGCATTCCCATTTTTCCGCCTGCCCCGAATAATGCCAGCCTTGTCATGTTCGCTCCACTGATAGAAGGTTGTTTCGCAATTGGTATGATGAGTCAATCAGTCTATCAGACAGGTAGAATTTTCGTTTTAGATCAATGCTCCCTGTCCTGCGGCACATCAGAGACGGCCGCCCTCAGATCAAAAATGGAATCCTGATCCTCAGGGATGACGGCCGCAGCCGGCCGCCAACCCGTCCGCAACAGGCGTTGCCACCGGATCAGCGGAGGGTCAATCCGCCGTCAATGGTGATGATCTCACCGGTCGTGAAGCTCGCCGCATCCGAGGCCAGATAGACGGTGGCGCCGACGAGTTCCTCGACCGTGCCAATGCGATTCTGGACAGCGCCCTTGGCCCACTGGTTGTTGACCACATCGGGATGCTCGCGCAGCACCTCGTCGGTCAGCTCGGTGCGGATGTAACCCGGCGCCAGCGCATTGACGCGGATGTTGTGCTCGGCCCATTCGGTGGCGAGGCACTTGGTCAGCATGTGTACGCCCGCCTTCGACACATTGTAGGCCGCATGGCGGAAGGGCCAGTTCACGATGCGGCCCGACATGGACCCGACCGAGATGATGGACCCCGACTTCTGACGGATCATCTGCCGGCCCACGGCACGCGAGACGAGGAAGACGCCATCGAGGTTGACCGACATGGTGCGGCGCCAGTCCTCGAGCGCGTAGTCCTCGGCATTGCCCGGAATCACGATGCCGGCATTGTTGACCAGGATGTCGATGCGGCCCCAGCGCGCCACGACTTCATCGGCCATGCGCGCGACATCGGCCTCCTTCGACACGTCGGCCTTGACCACCATGGCGTCGCGGCCCGCGGCGCGGATGCCATCGGCCACCGCCCTGCCGCGATCCACCGTCGACTGTACAATGATCGCGACATCGGCACCATGCGCCGCCAGTCCTTCCGCCAGGGCCTTGCCGATTCCGCGCGAACCGCCGGTCACGATGGCCTTCTTGCCCGTGAGACTGAAAATGCCCTTGTAGTTCTCGATTGCCGTCATGTGGTCCTCCCAGATTCGCTGCCGGCCTTGTGCCGCGTGTGTGTTCGGCCCGCCGCTTCAGAATGCATCGCGGAGGATCTGCCTGTAGTCCGCCGCCGACGCGACCCGCGGATTGGTCGCATGGCAATGATCCTTGAGCGCATCCTGCGACACATGATCGAGCATCTCGTCGGTGACGCCCATGGCGCCAAGCCCCTTCGGCATGCCGATGGCGGCATTGAGTTCGCCGACGGCGGCGTCCGGCGCCTGGCCGAAGAAGGCCGTCAGCCGATCCCACTTGTCGCCGATGGCCTGACGATTGAAACGAAGGACCGCGGGCATGAGCACCGCGTTGAGCGTGCCGTGATGCAGGTTGAGCTGCCGGATGGCACCCAAAGGATGGGTCAGCGCGTGCACCGCACCGAGCCCCTTCTGGAAGGCCATGGCGCCTTCCAGCGCGCAGACCATCATGTCGTTGCGCGCGGCCTTGTCACTGCCGTCGCGCACGGCCTTCAACAGCGAGCGCCAGCCGCGGGCAAGCCCGTCCATGGCAATGGCATCGGCGGGCGGGTTGAAGGCCGGCGCCATGAAGGTCTCGAGGCAGTGCGAGATGGCATCCATGCCGGTCGCCGCGGTGAGGCCGGGCGGCAGGCCATAGGTGAGTTCCGGATCGCAGACCGCGATCGAGGGCAGCATGTGCGGCGAAATGATCCCGAGCTTGCGCCCCTCCGCCGTGATGATGACCGCGGCGCGGCCCACTTCCGATCCCGTTCCCGCCGTAGTCGGCACCGCGATCATCGGGCAGATGCGCCCGTGAATGTGCGACAGGCCGCCGGCGACCAGCGTGTATTGCGACAAGGGCCCTTCGTGCCCGGTGAGCAGCCGCACCGCCTTGGCAAGATCCAGCGCCGAGCCGCCGCCCAGGCCCACAATGCCATCGCAGCCCTGCTCGACATAGACGCCATGGGCCGCGATCACGGCCTCCTCGGTGGGATTGGCCGGCGTGCCGTCGAAGACAACCGGCGGCGACGCGAGCATGGCCGCGATCCGACCGACCAGGCCGGTCGCCACCAGCCCCTTGTCGGTGGCGATCAGCGGCTTCCTGACCCCGAGCGCCGCCAGGAACTCGGGAAGCCGGGCGGCCTGACCTTCGCCGAACTCGATGCGGGTGAGGTAACTGATCGTGCTCATGGCTGCCCCGGAGTTTCCGCTTGTCTTGCCAACTAATATATGAGTTAGTAGGCGCAGATCAGCAACGACCTGTCAATCAGCATTCCAGTGGCTCTCGAAACGCTCAAACAACGGGTAAATCAAGTTGAGCCGCCTGCGGACCGGCCAGCAGCGAAGTCTGATCAGATATATGAGTTTCTGCGACGGGGCATCGTCAGGCTGGAATTGCAGCCCGGATCGGCCATACAGGAAAAGGACATCGCCACCCGGTTCGAGGTCTCCCGTACGCCGGTGCGCGAAGCCCTGCAGCGGCTTGCGGAGGAGGATCTCGTCCACATCTATCCGCACTCCGGCACCTGGGTCAGCCGCATCTCCTTCCGGGTCGCGGAGGAAGGCTTCGTGCTGCGGCGGGCGCTTGAGGTGGAAAGCGTGCGCAAGGCCGCCGGCCGCATCACCGAAACGGACGCCATGCAGCTGAACGCCATCATCGCCCGCATGCGGGTCATCCTGCAGGAGGACCGGCTTGCCGACTATCTGGAGGAGGATGACGCCTTCCATGCGTCCATCGCGCGCATCAGCGGCTATCCCCGCATCTGGAAGTTCATCACGCTGGCGAAGGTTCATCTCGATCGCATGCGGCAGCTGAGCGCGCCGGTTCCCGGCCACCTTGCCGAGGTGACGGAACAGCATGCCGCCATCGCCCAGGCGCTGCAGCGCGGCAATGCCATGCAGGCGGAACTCGCCATGCGCATCCATCTCGACAGTTCCTTTGCCGTGATGGCCGGCATGTATGACGGCAAGGCGGCGATCTTCGCCGACGACGCGGAAGATGCGGCGGAATGACAAGATGACGAGGTCGACATGAACGGTCTGCGGGAGTCCTACGACGCCATCATCATCGGTGCGGGCGTGGGCGGCGGCGCCATGGCCAACCAGCTCGCCGCGGCCGGCGCGCGCGTGCTCGTCATCGAGCGCGGCACACGGCTTCCGCGCGAAGACTCGAACTGGAGCGTCAAGGCGGTCTTCCACGAGAAGCGCTACGCCACGAAGGAAACCTGGCGCGACCGCGATGGTCAGGAGTTCAATCCTTCGACCTATTACTATGTCGGCGGCAATTCGAAGTTCTTCGGCACCGCAACGCTGCGCCTGCGCGTGGAAGACTTCGAGGATCTGCAGCACGAGGCCGGGGTGGCACCGGCCTGGCCCATCCGCTATGCCGACCTGGCGCCCTATTACGATGTGGCCGAACGGCTCTTCGGGACCCATGGCACCGCCGGGATGGACCCGTGCGAACCGCCGCGCTCCGGCCCCATGCCCTATCCCGCGATCGGACACGAGCCGGAGATCCAGGCTTTCGACACCCGGCTGCGCAGCATGGGGCTGAAGCCCTTCCCGCTTCCCGTCGCCATCGATCTGCATCCTGGCGGACGCTGCATCCGCTGCCGCACCTGCGACGGCTTCGCCTGCAAGCTGGGCGCCAAGAACGACGCCGAGGTTCGCATGGTCGATCCGGCGCTCGCCACCGGCAATGTCGATCTCATCCTCGAGACCTATGTGCACCGTCTCGTCACCGACGACACCGGGCGCAAGGTTGTCGGCGTGGAGGTCGAGCAGAAGGGGCAGAAGAAAACCATCGCCGGCGATCTCTTCGTCTCCAGCGCCGGCGCCATCAATTCGGCGGCCCTGCTGCTGCGCTCGGCCAACGACAGGCATCCCCGGGGACTGGGCAACAACAGTTCGGACCAGCTGGGCCGCAACTACATGGCCCACAACAACACGGCCATGATGGCGGTGAACCCTTTCAAGAAGAACAACGTGGTCTTCCAGAAGTCGCTGTGCATCAACGATTTCTATCTGGCCAACAGCGTGAGGCCCTATCCGCTGGGCAATGTGCAGGGCCTCGGCAAGCTGCAGGGCGGCATGCTGACGGCGAACATGAAGGGCATCCCGGAATTCCTGATGGACTGGTTCGCCACCCGCAGCGTCGACTGGTGGATCATGTCGGAGGATCTCCCGGACCCCAACAACAGGGTCAGCATCGACAGCGACGGCAAGATCCGGCTCTCCTACACGCCGAACAACCTGAAGTCCCATGCCGAACTGGTGATGCACTGGACCAAGCTGATGCGTTCGATGGGCTATCCGATCATCATCACCCAGAAGATGGACATCAAGGTGGCGATGCATCAGTGCGGAACCGCGCGCTTCGGCACCGATCCGTCCACCTCCGTGCTGGACCCCTTCTGCAAGGCCTGGGATGTCGACAACCTCTATGTGGTCGATGCGTCCTTCATGCCGTCATCGACCTCCGTCAACCCGTCGCTCACCATTGCGGCCCAGGCGGTGCGGACCACCGAACACCTGCTGCGCGATGTCTTCAAGATCCGCCAGCCGGCGGCGGCCTGACGCGGTCAGAGATAGGCATCGCGCATGAGGCGCGTCATGTTCATCAGCCGGCGGGCAAGATTGACGGCGACATAATGGTGAACCACGGTCGCAGGATCGTGGTCGTCGCCCGAACGGACGAGACTTGCGGCATCGATCTTCACCAGCACCGAGGGCTCTTCCGCCAGAACGGTGGCGGTGCGTGGCACGTTGCCATAGAAGGCGATCTCGCCGATGGGTGCGCCGGGCATGAAACGCGCCACCACCAAGGGCTCGCCGGTCGAGCGCGCCACCTCGGCCCGCATGGCGCCCGAGATCAACACGAACATCTCGCGCGACTCGGCCCCCTGGCGCAACAGAACGTCTCCCGCGTTGAGCGTCAGCCGCCGAAACTTGCCCGCGAACTGCGGCCGCTCGCTCAGCGCCAGGAGATCGCCAAGCAGCTTTGAGCCGGTGTCCCGCAGGCCATCGCGACGGTCTTCCAGCAGCTCGGCCTCGAGCGCCTGCAGGGCCTCGTCCAGCGAGTCGGAGAACATGGCCTCGTCGTCCTCGCCGGCGATCTCTAGATAGCGCGCCTCCTGGGCGCGCGAGAGTCCGCTGAAGATCAAGCTGACATTGGCCGCGGTACAGAGGCGCGACAGCTTGCTGAGCGAATAGGCGGCCGAAGCATCGAGGCCATGCACCCGGGTGAAGTCGACGACCACATAATGCGGTGCGCGCTTGCGGGCCAGCTCGGCGCGGACACGCTCGACCAGGGCATTGGCGGTGCCAAAGAACAGGAAGCCGTTGAGCTCGATCACTGCGGCCTGATGCCCGGCCTGCATGAGATAGTGCACTTCCGCATCGCTGCGCTCGACCAGCGAGCGCCGGCTGGCCAGCGTCGAGCGCAGCCGCACGACATTCACCTGCGCAAAGGACACGATGAACATGGCCGCCGCCACGAGTATGCCGAGGCCCAGCGCCTGGAAGAAGCCGACCGTGGCCGCAACCGCGAGGATCAGCAGGACCAGCGCATAGTCGGTGAGCGAGAACTGCCTGCGCCGGAACCAGAGCCAGGTGATCAGCAGATCGACGCCGAGATAGGCAATCACCGCGACGAAGAGTCCGGCCGGGAGAAAAGACAGTTCCGTCGCGCCATAGATGAAGATCAGCAGGCATCCGGCGGCTGCGCTGAGACCGGGCAGGACGCTGCCCAGTCCGAGCCGCTCGCCCAGCACGGTTCCGGGGATCGTCTGATAGCCGGTCATGCCGCCGCCCAAGGCACCGGCAATGTTGGCAATGCCGGTCGCACGGAGGTCCTTCTCGAGATCGAGGTCGCGGTCGAGCGCCAGCTCGAGACCCGTGGCATTGAGCAGCGTGCCGAGAATGGTCAGCAGCGCCACGATGGCGATGGTTGGCGCTGCCTTGAGGATCGCCCAGGGATCGGCATCCAGGATGAGCGAGGGATCAAGAACCTGCAGAAAACCGCCCGTCTCGAAGGGACCGAGCAGGAGGCTGGCGTCCTCGGCCTGCTCCAGACTCGTGCCCGTGAAATAGAGGATCGCGTAGAAGCCTGCGAGGGCGAGCGCCAGAACCACTGGCAGAAGCATTTCCCGGCTGAACCAATGAGCAGCCACCGCAATGCCGCCGCCGATCAAGACCCAGGGCAGCCAGAGCAGCAGCGTTCCGGGTGCAAGCAGCGAGGGCAGATTCCACACGGTGACGCGTGTGCCGAGGCCGAGGCTGATCGCGCCCATGAGGAGCAGGAAGCCGGTGGCAGCGAGAAACCCGCCGATCACCGGATAGGGAATGAAGCGTGCGAGGAAGCCAAGCCGCAACATGCCGAAGCTCCAGGCCAGTATGCCCGAGAAAGCCGTGGTGAGCGCGACCAGGACGGCGATGGTGGCCATCAGGCTGTCTTCCTGATCGGCAGGCCAGGTCTCGGCCATGGCGCTGACGGTCACGGCAAGCACGATCGCCGTCACGTCCTGAGGCTGGCAGATGGTCCCACGAAAGCTGTAGAAGAAGCCGCCGACGCCGCACATCAGCGCCGCGCCGAGGAGCGACAGCCCGAGACCGGTCTCCAGCAGAGGTGCCAGGGACCCGCCATAGATGATGGTGGTGAAGGAAATGACGAAGGTGACGGTGAGCGTGGCCGTGAGAAGCGTTGCCCAGATTCCGCGCAGGACGGATTTCACCACTTCCGCAATGTCTCGCGTTTCAGCTGCCGCTTTCGCCACCTGTGACGTCTCCCCGGGATTGCGGCGCAAGCAAATCCAAATCGAACGGGTTTGTCGAGATTTAGATTCCAACAGCAGGTGGAATCGTACCGGGCGTCGATACGGCAGCGGCATGACGCAGGCGCATGTCTTCGGCGGACTGGCGGACAATCTCCGACATCTGCAAAAGCTGCCTGGCCAGAGGACTCGTCTTGCGCCAGATCATGCCGATGATGCGCGAGGGGCGCGGCGGCTTGAACTGCGCGACGGAGACCGGGGCTGACCGCGTCTCGACTGCCACCGCCATCTCGGGAATGAGGGTGACGCCGATGCCGACGCTGACCATCTGCACCAACGTGGACAGCGAACTGCCGTCGAGCAATTCGCGCGGGCGCGCCGCATGCATGTTGCAGAAAGAGAGGGCCTGATCGCGGAAGCAGTGGCCCTCCTCCAGCAGCAAGAGCCGCATCTCGCGCAGGGACTCGCGGCTGGGAACCGGTTTTCCCGCGTCTTCGCCGGGGCGCACGAGGACAAAGCTCTCGGAGAAGAGTGCTACCTCGGTGAAGGAGGGTTCCGAAATGGGCAGTGCCACGATCGCCGTATCGAGGCGGCCTTCGCCAAGCTCCTGAATGAGCCGCGGCGTCACGGTCTCGCGCACATGAATGTCGAGGCCGGCATAGGCGCCGGTCAGATTGCCGATGATGGTCGGCAGGAGATAGGGCGCTACGGTGGGGATGATGCCGATGCGCAGCCGTCCGACAAGCAGGTCCTGCGATGCGCGCGCGATGTCTTCCAATTCATCAACCGAACGCAGGATATCGCGAACCCGCAACGCGAACTCCTCGCCCAGGCGGGTCAGGCGGACTTGCCTCGCCCCTCTTTCGAACAGTTCGGCACCGAGCGCGTCTTCCAGTTCCCTGATCTGCATGGAGAGTGCGGGTTGCGAAATGGCGCAGGCCTCCGCGGCACGACCGAAGTGACCGTGGCGCCGCAGGGCCTCGAAATAGCGGAACTGCCTGAGGGTCAGATTGATCATAAGCTGATCTTATCGCAGCGATCAGAAAATTCAGCTTAAATTAATCGCCCGACTTTGCTAAGAAATCCCCAGCGAAGGCGGGAACAGGCGACAAAAGGGAGACTCCACAGGTCGGTCCCGGGCGTCTAGCATGGACCGGGATCTCGCAAGTTCACCTAATAAATTCAATGAGACAGACACTGTCTGTCATTCAACTCAACCACGATTGGAGAGACGCATGGACAAGAAAGACGTCAAGGCCACCGGCCAGTGCCCGGTGGTGCATGGGGCCCAGATGCTGGCGGCCTTCGGGGTCAGGTCCAACCGCGATTGGTGGCCGAACCAGCTGAATCTCAAGATGCTGCATCAGCATTCCTCGCTGTCCAGCCCGATGGCCAGGGACTTTGACTACGCCAAGGCATTCACGTCGCTCGATCTCAAGGCGCTGAAGAAGGATCTGCAAGCCCTGATGACGGACTCGCAGGAGTGGTGGCCCGCCGACTTCGGCCACTATGGCCCGCTCTTCATCCGCATGGCCTGGCACAGCGCGGGCACCTATCGCACCGGCGACGGCCGCGGCGGCGCGGGATCGGGGCAGCAGCGTTTCGCCCCGCTCAACAGCTGGCCAGACAACGCCAATCTCGACAAGGCGCGCCGCCTGCTGTGGCCGATCAAGCAGAAGTACGGAAACCAGATCTCCTGGGCCGACCTCATGATCCTTACCGGCAACGTGGCGCTCGAATCCATGGGCTTCAAGACCTTCGGCTTCGGCGGCGGCCGCGCCGACGTGTGGGAGCCGGACGAAGACGTATATTGGGGCAATGAAGACACCTGGCTGGGCGACAAGCGCTACACCGGCGACCGCCAGCTCGAGAACCCGCTGGCTGCCGTGCAGATGGGCCTCATCTACGTGAACCCGGAAGGCCCCAACGGCAAGCCCGACCCGCTGGCTGCCGCCCGCGACATTCGCGAGACCTTCGCGCGCATGGCCATGGATGACGAAGAGACCGTGGCGCTCATCGCCGGCGGTCATACCTTCGGCAAGACCCATGGTGCGGGTCCTGCCACCAATGTAGGGCCGGAGCCAGAGGCCGCGCCGCTCGAGGCCCAGGGTCTCGGCTGGTTCAATGCCTACAAGTCCGGCAAGGGTGACGACACCATCACCAGCGGAATCGAGGTGACCTGGACCACGACGCCCACCAAGTGGAGCAACAACTTCTTCGACAATCTCTTCGGCTTCGAGTGGGAACTGACCAAGAGCCCGGCCGGCGCCCATCAGTGGACGCCGAAGAACGGCGCCGGTGCGGGAACGGTGCCGGATGCGCATGATCCCTCCAAGCGCCATGCCCCTTCGATGCTGACCACCGACCTCGCGCTGCGCGTCGATCCCGATTACGAGAAGATCTCGCGCCGCTTCCACAAGAACCCGGACCAGTTCGCCGATGCCTTCGCCCGCGCCTGGTTCAAGCTGACCCATCGCGACATGGGGCCGAAGATCCGGTATCTCGGCCCCGAGGTTCCGGCCGAAGACCTGATCTGGCAGGATCCGCTGCCGGCGGTCGATCACCCGCTGATCGACGCCAAGGACATTGCCGATCTCAAGGCCAAGATCCTGGCCACCGGCCTGTCGGTCTCGCAGCTCGTGTCCACCGCCTGGGCCGCGGCCTCGACCTTCCGCGGCTCCGACAAGCGCGGCGGTGCGAATGGCGCCCGCATCCGCCTGGCGCCGCAGAAGGACTGGGAGGTGAACCAGCCGGCCCAGCTTGCCAAGGTGCTTGCGGCACTTGAAGGCATCCAGAAGGCCTTCAACGCCTCGCAATCCGGCAAGAAGCGCGTCTCGCTGGCCGACCTGATCGTGCTGGGCGGGTGCGCCGCCATCGAGAAGGCGGCCAAGGCCGCGGGTCACGACGTGACGGTTCCCTTCACGCCTGGCCGCAGCGATGCCACGCAGGAACAGACCGATGTCGAGAGCTTCGCGGTTCTCGAGCCGATTGCCGATGGCTTCCGCAACTACATGAAGGGCACCTACACGGTGTCTGCGGAAGAGCTGCTGGTCGACAAGGCCCAGCTGCTGCGGCTGACAGCCCCGGAAATGACGGCGCTGATCGGCGGCATGCGCGCTCTGGGCGCCAATGCCGGCACCTCGCCGCATGGCGTCTTCACCAAGACGCCCGGCACGCTGACCAACGACTTCTTCGTCAGCCTGCTCGATATGGGCAATGTCTGGAAGGCGACGTCGGCGGCCGAGGATGTCTTCGAGCTCCGTGACCGCAAGACCAATGCCCTGAAGTGGACCGCAACCCGCGTCGACCTCGTGTTCGGATCGAATTCGCAGCTTCGCGCGCTGGCCGAGGTCTATGGCAGCAGCGATGGCAAGGCGAAGTTCGTGACGGACTTCGTCGCGGCCTGGAACAAGGTGATGAACCTCGACCGTTTCGATCTGGTCTGATTGGCATCAGCCGGCATTTGGGGCGCAGCGGCAAAACCGCTGTGCCCCTTTTTTTGTCCGGGTTTCAATCCGGGGGCCGGTCGCCCGTTCTGCAAGTTTGACTCGCTGACGAGGACATGTTGAGCATTGTCTGATCCCTGCAACGCTGTGCAACGGAACAGGATGACAGACGGGGCTTTGCAGAGCTGGATCGGCAGAACAGAGGTGCGAAGCGACAGCATCCTGGGCTTTCCGGTCAGCGCCTTTGCGGCAACCCTCAACCGCAGTGACGAGATTTCTTCGGCGCGGGGCGCCGAACTCCCTGCTCTCTGGGTCTGGCTTTACTTTCTTCCGCTGGCTCCCATGTCGGAGATCGGCCCTGACGGACATCCCCGGCGCGGTGGCTTCCTGCCGCCCATCGCACTTGAGCGGCGCATGTGGGCGGGCAGCCGCTGCGTGTTTCATGGCGCGCTGAAGATCGGCGATCAAGCGGACAGGACGTCCACCATCCTGAGGATCGCGGAGAAGACGGGCAAGGCGGGCCCGATGGTCTTCGTGACGGTCCGGCACGAGATCCGCAGCGGCAAAGGGCTGGTGTTCGAAGAAGAGCAGGACATCGTCTACGTCGCCATGCCGGACCGGCCGGTCACGCCGGAGCCCGTTCCCTTGCCGCCCTGCGACTGGCAGGAGACGGTGGCGGTGGATCCCGTGCTGCTGTTCCGCTTCTCGGCCCTCACATTCAATGGCCATCGCATCCACTATGACCGCGACTATGCAACCGCGACCGAGAAGTATTCGGGGCTGGTCGTGCATGGGCCGCTGCAGGCGCTGATGCTGTTCGAGGCCGCGCGGCGGCGGATGCCGCAGCGGCGGCCGGCACGTTTCGAGTTCCGCGGCATTCGCCCGCTGTTCGACAAGGACAGCCTGACGCTCAACGGCCGCAGTCGCAGCGATGGGGGAATGGATCTTTTCACCGGCACGGCCAATGGCGCGACGGGCATGCAGGCCGCATTGCACTGGCAGCCGAACGGGAGCAGCAATGGCTAGGATTCTCGAAGGACTGCGGGTCATCGAAGCCTCCGCTTTCGTGGCGGCCCCCTTGGCCGGCATGACGCTGGCGCAGATGGGCGCCGATGTGATCCGCTTCGACCGCATCGGCGGCGGACTCGATCATGGGCGCTGGCCGGTGACGGCACAGGGCAAGAGCCTGTTCTGGGCCGGCATGAACAAGGGCAAGCGCAGCCTGGCCATCGACATCTCAAAACCGGAGGGCAAGGAGATCGTCACCCGGCTGATCTGCGCACCGGGAGCCGACCGCGGCATCTTTCTCACCAATCTCCGCGCGCGCGGGTGGCTCGATTACGACGCGCTCCGCAAGCATCGCGAAGACCTGATCATGATGTCGGTGACGGGCGACCGGCATGGCAGCCCGCAGGTGGACTATACCGTCAATCCGTCAGTGGGATTTCCGACCGCGACCGGGGCGGAGGACTCCACCGAACCGGTCGGGCATGTGCTGCCGGCCTGGGATTGCATCGCTGGCCAGCAGGCCGCGCTCGGCATCCTGGCAGCCGAGCGCCACCGCCAGCGCAGCGGCAAGGGTCAGCTTGTCGAACTGGCGCTCAAGGATGTGGCTCTTGCCATGCTGGGCCATCTCGGCATCATCGGCGAGGTGGCCATCAACGACTACGACAGGCCCAAACTGGGCAATTCGCTCTACGGCGCCTATGCGCAGGACTTCCTCTGCGCCGACGGTCGGCGGGTGATGGTGGTGGCGCTGACGCTGCGCCAGTGGGACAATCTCTGCACAGCAACCGGGCTGCTCTTCTGCAACCATGGTTTGCCGCGCGGCGTGTTGCGGATTTTGCCGCGGACTTCACCCGGCGCGGCGTGACCTGGAGCCAATACCGGACCTTCCGCACGGCGGTGGAGCAGGATCCCGACTGTTCGACCGAGAACCCGCACTTCGCCATGACGGAACAGCCGGGCATCGGCCGCTATCTCACGCCGGGGCTGCCTTCCACATTTTCTGCACTGGACCGGGAGACGCCGGCACGGGCGCCGGTGCTGGGCGAACATACCGACGAGATCCTCAGCGAGCTGGGCTACAGCCGGCGCGAGCTTGACCAGCTTCACGCCGGGAAGATCATTGCCGGCGCCGATTCTCCATGAGGCATGCCCGTGAAGCTTGTGCCGCCTGCAGCACGATGGCTTGTTGAGACTCGTATGCCTGCGTTAGGAGGGGCAACTCGCCAGCGCGTCTCGGCGCCGGCGCCAACCAGGGAGCAGCGGCCGGTCATG
>JAPLOT010000506.1 GCA_026400595.1 Alphaproteobacteria bacterium
GACGAGAATGCGCGATCGCAGATACTCGAGGAACCCGTAATAGGCATAAAGCCCGATCACGATGATGCTGAGTGCCAGCAGCGTCGGCACACTGCCTGACGCGAGGACCCGGTCATAGACCTGCATCATGTACAGTGGGCCGGTCAGCATCAGAATGTTGACCAGACAGCTGAAGATGCCAGTGGAGATAAAGGCCCCACGGCTGGCGCGGTAAACGGCTTTCAGCTCTTGGGCTTCAGGACTTCCAGGTTGCGTCTGCGGCACGTGCCGTCTCCAAGGTTATGGGAAACAAGCTACCGACACAAACATACGATCAGGTTAACGACTGGTTTAAGCCTGCTTCAATCCAAGGTTCCGTTCCCCTGGCTCACGGTAAAGTCGCGACGGGCCGCCACGATCGAGACCGAGAAGCCGGCGACCACGTCGATCAAGGTCATGACCATGAGGAGAAAGAACGTGACCGTCCCGCAAGGCGGCACCAGGAGGAAGGCGACCAATGCGCCGATGAATGTTGCGGTCGATAACATGTGGTCGAGAATGGTGTTCCCGGCATAACGAGCGGCCTTGAGAATTTCGATGAACAGCGCCACCAAGCCTGCCATCACAAAGACATCTCCAACCAGGAAGAATATCTCCGCGCCCGAGGGAAGTATGGTGTCGTAGAAGGTCGAGTCCGGCTGCAGCATGCTGCCGCTCTGGGCGAGCAGCACATAGGCCAGGATGACCACGGCCAGGAGGGGGATCGAAAGAATGAAGCGCATGTACGTCTCCAGAAGGATGACCACCTCCATGCCGAAGTTCTGCGATTCCCGCAAAGTCGCCCTGCAGCAAGCGCCGGACAATTCGTTCTTTATTCCGAACGCTCTTTGAGCTATACAACAGTCATCAACCGAAGGAGTATCCCAAATGGCATTGCAGCTCGGCGACATAGCCCCCGACTTCACGGCGGAGACGACCGAAGGCCGCATCAAGTTCCATGACTACATTGACGGTTCGTGGGTCGTGTTCTTCTCCCATCCGAAGGACTTCACGCCCGACTGCACCACCGAACTTGGCTCTATGGCGAAGATGAAACACGAGTTCGACAAGCGCGGCGTAAAGCTCATCGGCATTTCGATCGACACCGTGGAAGATCACCAGCGCTGGAAGCAGGACATCAAGGACGTCACGGGCGCATCGGTGAACTATCCGATGATCGGCGACAACAATCTCGAAGTCGCCAAGCTTTACGGCATGATCCATCCGAATGCCTCGGGCAATGCCGCCAACCGCACCGCGGCAGACAATGCCACGGTCCGCAATGTGCTGATCATCGGACCGGACAAGAAGATCAAGCTCATCGTGTCCTATCCGATGAGCACCGGCCGCAACTTCGACGAGATCCTGCGCGTGATCGACTCCCTGCAGCTGACCGCCAAGGCCTCGGTTGCGACGCCGGCAAACTGGAAGCAGGGCGAAGACGTGATCATTCTCGCCTCGGTCAATGATGAGGCTGCCAAGGAGAAGTTCCCCGCCGGCTGGAAGACCTTGAAGCCTTACCTCAGAATTGTCCCGCAGCCCAAGATCTGAGCGCGCTTCGTCTCACCCTGCAGAACGTCCCCCGGCCCTGCCATCCAGGGCCGGGTTTTCCCTACCACCAGGGTGTCGCGACGTAGTGACCCGCAGACTGTTCGATGGCTGAAGCCGCCCGGAACAGTGTTTCCTCGTCGAAGGGCTTGCCGACAAGCTGAAGGCCAAGAGGCAGGCCATCGGAAGAAAGCCCCGCCGGAACGGCGATGCCCGGCAGTCCCGCCATGTTCACCGTAACCGTGAAGATGTCGTTCAGATACATCTGCACGGGGTCGGTGATCTCGCCGGGAGCAAAGGTCGGGCTCGGCGTGGCGGGCGTGAGGACCACATCCACCTTGTCCCAGGCCTGGTCGAAATCGCGCTTGATCAGCGTGCGGACCTTCTGTGCCCGCACATAATGGGCATCGTAATAGCCGGCGGAGAGCACATAGGTGCCGATGAGGATCCGACGCTGCACCTCGCGTCCGAAGCCTGCCGCGCGCGAGTTCTCATACATGTCGACGATGTCGTCACCCGGTACGCGCAGGCCGTAGCGGACGCCATCGTATCGGGCAAGGTTCGACGACGCCTCGGCGGGAGCAACGATGTAATAGGCTGGCAGGGCATACTTCGTATGCGGCAGCGAGATCTCCACCACCTCGGCCCCCTGCTCCTTGAGCCACTGGGCGCCCTTCTGCCACAGTGCGTCGATCTCGACGGGCATGCCGTCCACCCGATACTCCCGTGGCAGGCCGACACGAAGGCCCTTTACCGGCCGGCCGACAGCCGCCTCATAGTCCGGTACCGGCATGTCGACCGAGGTTGTATCCCTGGGGTCCACGCTGGCCATGGACTTGAGCATGATGGCGGCATCGCGGACGTCGCGGGCGATGGGCCCTGCCTGGTCGAGCGACGAGGCGAAGGCCACGATCCCCCAGCGCGAGCAGCGGCCATAGGTCGGTTTGATGCCGACGGTGCCGGTGAAGGCCGCCGGCTGGCGGATGGACCCGCCAGTATCGGTAGCGGTGGCGGCTGCGCAAATATGGGCTGCCACCGCTGCAGCCGATCCGCCGGACGACCCGCCAGGCACCAGCGCCGCATTGGAGTTTCGACGCTTCCACGGATTGATGACATTGCCGTAGTAGCTGGTCTCGTTGGATGAGCCCATGGCGAATTCGTCCATGTTCAGCTTGCCGAGCATCACCGCACCATCGCGCCACAGGTTTGCGGAGACCGTGGATTCGTAGGGCGGCTTGAAGCCGCTCAGAACATGGCTGCAGGCCTGGGTGTGGACACCCTCCGTGGCGAAAAGATCCTTGATGCCGAGGGGAATGCCCTCCAGAGGGCGGGCTTCGCCCCTGGCAAGCCGCTGGTCGGAGGCTGAAGCCATGGCGCGGGCCTTGTCCGGCGTCTCGACCACATACGCATTGAGGCCGCGCGCCTTCTCCATGGCGGCAAGATAGGCATTTGTCAGTTCCAGGGCCGAGAAAGACTTCTTGCGCAGTCCGTCTCGAGCGGCCGCGATGGTCAGGCTTGTCAGCGCGCTCATTCGACCACCTTCGGAACCATGAAGAAGTCGTCCTCCTGGGCCGGGGCATTGGCGACGATCTTCGACGGGCAGTTGCCGTCGGTTACCACGTCCTGGCGCATCTTCATCTTCATCGTGACCACGGACGTCAGCGGCTCGACCCCGGAGACTTCGACCTCGTTGAGCTGTTCGATCCAGCCCAGAATGGCATTGAGTTCGCCGGCGAGGCGCGGCACATCCTCGTCCTTCACCTTGAGCCGCGCGAGCCGCGCAACGCGCTTCACGGTTGCCTGATCGACTGACATGAAATCTGAATCCTTCGCGAAATCAGGGCGCTGGATAGCACCCGGTCAGGCGACCTGCAACTTGGCTTTCTGCCTGCCCGTTGCGTCGAAATTCTCGGGCGAAAGCCAGCTTTCGAGTGCCTTTCGGACCCGCGGCCAATCCTTGTCCAGCATGGCATACCAGGCCGTGTCGCGGTTGCGCCCCTTGATGATCATGTGCTGCCGGAAGATACCCTCGAAGGCGAAGCCGAAGCGCTCGGCGGCCTTGCGGGAGGCCGCATTCAACGAGTCGCATTTCCATTCCAGCCGGCGCACGCCAAGATCGTCGAAGGCATGGCGGATCATGAGGAAAACGGCCTCGGACGCCTCACGGGTCTTCTGAAGCCCCGGGGACATCCAGATGTTTCCGATCTCGACAACGCCGTTTGCCGGATCGCAGCGCATGAAGGATCCCATACCGCAGGGTTTCCCGTCTTCCCGTCGGAGGATGGCATAAAACCACGGGTCCCGCGAGGCTTCCCTCGCCTTGAGCCATTCCAGGAAGGCATCGAAGTCCGGCCACGGCCCATAGGCCATGTAGGTCCAGACATGCCCTCGGGTATCGTCATGAACAAAAGACTCGTAGAGCGCCTGTCCATGCCTGGCGGCCGAAACCGGTTCGAGGTGAACCCAGCGGCCGTGCAGGGGACGATGGTCGGGGGCAGATCCCGGAGGCAAGGGATCGACGATACTTCCAACGGGACGGTCTGATTTCCTGGCCATCATAGCACCACTGACTGACCTGATGAGAGGACCTTCACCTTGCTGGCGTCCGGCCCCATGGCCTTCAGGAAATGGGTGGCATCGTCGGCGACAAATCCCTTGAAGCTGGCAAAGTGGCACGGGATGATCGTGCTGAAATGGAAGAAGTTCTTGCAAGCATAGGCGGCCTGGTCGCCCCCCATGGTGAAGCGGTCACCGATAGGCAGGATGCCGATCACCGGACGATAGAGTTCATCGATCAGCTTCATGTCGTAGGACAGACCGGTGTCACCGGCGATGTAAAGCGTCTTGCCCGTCTCCCCTTTCGGCTCGACAATGAAGCCGGACGGGTTGCCGAGATAGACTGGCGTGCCGGTCGAAGTGTCCGACGATGAGTGCCAGGCATTGGTGAACACGAGGTCGAAGTCCTGGAACGAGATGCGGCCGCCGTGATTGCCAGGGCTGTAATTCTCCACGCCCTTGCCGTTCAGCCAGGTGCAGATCTCGAAATTGGAGACCAGAACCGCTCCGGTCGATTTCAGGATGTCGAGCGCATCCCCGGTATGGTCTCCATGGCCATGGGTGAGGAGAACATGGGTGCACCCCTTTGAGGCCTGCTGCCAGGTGGCGCCCGCCGCGGGATTGCCCGTGAAGAACGGATCGACGAGAATGAGGGACGTCCCGGTCTCGATCGCAAAGGCCGAATGACCATGGTAAGTGATCTTCATGGTTGAACTCCATTTGTGTCCATGATCCTCCTGCATGGAGGCGATGGCAAGTTCGGCGTTTGACGCATCCCGTAAATCGGCTATCCGGACGCCATGAGCGAGCCCGACATCTCCTTGCGATCCGCACTGGACAGCGCGCCGGCGGACGCGAGGATCATGGCGCTTGACCTCGGCAGCAAGACCATTGGCGTCGCGACCTCCGACCGGACTCGCAGCATCGCCACTCCCGTCGAAACCATCGCGCGCAAGAAGTTTACCCTGGACGCGGCCAGGCTGCTGGACATTGCAGCACGCGAGAACATCGGGGTGATCCTGTTGGGCCTTCCGATCAACATGGATGGCAGCGAAGGCCCCCGGGCCCAGTCGACCCGTGCCTTTGCCCGCAACCTCGCGCGGCTTACCTCCCTGCCGATCGTGTTCTGGGACGAGCGCCTGTCCACCGCAGCAGTCGAGAGGATGCTGATCGCGGCAGATACTTCGCGGGCGAGGCGGGACGATGTGATCGACAAGCTCGCGGCCACCTGGATGCTGCAGTCCGCCCTGGACTCGCTCAGATGATCTCCACCTTCGAGTCGCTCTTGCCGGTCTTCCTGGTGATTGCCCTCGGCTGGGCCCTGCGGGCGCGCCATGTTGTGCCTGAGGAGATGTGGCGCGGCCTCGAACTGGTGGCATACTGGGTCTTCTTCCCCGCCCTCCTCGCCGAGACAATGATCAAGGCAGACATCTCGGAGCTGCCGCTGACCGGCGTGGCGCTCACCATGCTCGGGGCGTTCTTCAGCATGACTCTGCTCCTCCTGACATTCCAGAGGCCCATCATGCAGTGGCTGGGCATTGGAGGCCCGTCCTTTTCCTCGCTGTTCCAGGGCGCCGTTCGCTGGAATGGGTTCGTGGCGCTGCCGATCCTTGCGAAACTCTACGGCAGCGAGGGTGTAGCCCTGGTTGCGGTGATCATGGGCGTGCTGGTGCCCATCGCCAACATCATGGCGGTCTATGTCGTGACGCGAAACGCCCATGGACCGGGCCTTACGTGGCGCCAGACGATCTATACGATCTTCCGCAATCCCTTCATCTGGGCCACTGGCATCGGCTTCGCCATCAATCTGTTGCATGTACCGATCTACGAACCGTTCATGACCGCCATGGGAACACTGGGAGGTGCTGCCATCGGCGCCGGGCTGCTCATGGTGGGGGCCGGGCTTTCCACCCGCGAGGCGGTGCGTCCCTCGCCTGCAGTTTGGACAGCGACGATCCTCAAGCTGGTCGGCATGCCCATGCTGGTCACGGTCTGGGCGCTGGTAACGGGCATTTCCGGCACGGCCTTCGTGGCCTGTATCGTCTGCAACGCGGTACCAACCGCCATGAGCGCCTATGTCATGGCCCGTCAGATGGGCGGCGATGGGCCCCTCGTCGCGGCGACGGTCACCGTTCAGACAGTGCTGTCGTTCTTCACAATTCCAGTCATGATCCTAATGGCGGAGTCACTCAGATGACCGCCGTCTTCCTCAGCCTGCTGCCGGTCTTCATCGTCATCCTGATCGGCTGGGCACTACGCCGCTTCAGCGTGCTGCTCGACGATCATTGGCAGGCACTGGACCGGCTCTGCTACTTCGTCCTGTTTCCTGCGATCATCTTCAAGGAGATTGCGGGCGCCGACTTCAGCAACGTCCCGGTCCTGGGAATGGCGCTCAGCATGGTCTTGGCGCTCGCGGCGATGTTCGTCGCGCTGCTGATCCTGAACCGACCGCTGATGCGGGTGTTGTCGATCGACGGGCCGCAGTTCACCAGCCTGTTCCAGGGGGCGACCCGCTGGCACACCTTCGTGGCCTTCGCCATCATCCCGTTGATCTTCGGTGCCGATGCCCTGTCGCTCGGCGCCGTGAGCGCAGCGACGATGACGCCGCTGCTCAATATCGTCTGCGTTGTCGTCATGGCCCGCTTCGCCCATACACATCGGCCGAGTGCAGGAACGCTCGCGCTTTCCATCATCCGCAATCCATTTGTATTCTCATCACTTGGTGGAGTCGCCTGGCAGGTCCTTGACCTGCCGGTGCATGAGATGGGCATTCAAGTGCTCGACATGATCGGCCGCGGCGCGCTGGGGCTCGCGCTGCTGACCGTCGGCGCCGGCCTCCGCTTTGGCGAAGCAATCACCAGCTGGCTGCCGATCGCCGCCGCATCCATCCTCAAGCTGCTGGTCTTGCCGGTTGTCATGGCTGCGATGCTGCACCTCTTCGGCGTGACCGGCGAGGCCTATGCCGTGGCGCTGATCTGCGCCGCTGTGCCCACGGGCTCAGGAGCCTATGTCCTGGCCCGGCAGATGGGCGGTGATGCCCCCATGGTGGCCAATATCCTGACCGTGCAGGTGATCTTTGCCGCCGTCACGATTCCGCTGGTTCTGACCCTGCTGGGCGCAATCCCCTGATTGCGGCTGTTTTGCTCCTTGGCTCGAAGATTGCTAAGGAAAACCCGCAACCTGGGGAGAGCAACCGATCTTGGACAAGATACTGGCCTGGCTGGAAAGCCGCACCGACATCAAGAGCCTGCGCGCGGCCGTGTGCGACCTGAACGGCGTCATGCGTGGCAAGCGCATTCCGCTGGAGCAGGCGGAGAAGGTCCTGGGTGGCGGGTTGCGCATGCCATTGTCGGTGGTCGGCGTCGATATCTGGGGCGAGGATATCGTCAAGAGCCCGCTTGTCTTTGCCACCGGCGATGCGGACGGGACCTGCGAGTCGACCGGACGCGGCATCCTGCCGGTGGACTGGACCGCAGAACCTTCGGGCCTGATCCCTCTCTGGCTGCGCGAGGAGAGCGGAGTGCCTTTCGGCGGTGACCCACGCCGGGCGCTCGCCGCGCTCGTGGACCGCTTCAAGGCACATGGCCTCACCCCCGTGATGGCCATGGAACTGGAGTTTTATCTCTATGATCCGACCAATGCCCGCCCCATAGCTCCAGTGTCACCGGTAACCGGCAAGCGCCTCGATGCCGATGGCGTTCTGTCGATCGACGAACTCGATGACTTCGGAAGCTTCTTCGAGGAGGTCTATGCCGCTTGTGCAGCCCAGGGCGTGCCCGCCGACTCCGCCATTGCCGAGAACGGCATCGGACAGTTCGAGATCAACCTGATGCATGTCGATGATCCGTTGCGCGCCGCCGACGACGCGGTGCTGTTCAAGCGGATCGTGCGCGGCCTGGCGCGCAAGCATGGTTTCGCCGCCTCCTTCATGGCGAAGCCCTATGGCGAGCGTTCCGGCAGCGGCCTGCATGTTCACTTCTCGCTTCTCGACAGCAAGGGCAAGAACGTCTTCGATGACGGCAGCAATGACGGAAGCATCACCATGCGCCATGCTGTGGGCGGGCTGATTCAGTCCATGCCCGAGACCACACTGCTCTACGCGCCGCACTTCAACTCCTACCGCAGACTCCGGCCAGGGACTCATGCTCCCTCAGCGGCTGCCTGGGGCTACGAGAACCGCACCGTTGCGATCCGCATTCCGGGCGGATCGTCCAAGGCGCGCCGCATCGAGCACCGCGTTGCCGGGGCCGATGCCAATCCCTATCTCGTCCTGGCGGGCATTCTGGCCGGCGCGCTTCATGGCATAGAGGGCGAGGTCACACCGCCCGATCCGGTGACCGGCGATGCCTATGAACTCAAGCTCAAGTCGCTGCCGCCCGACTGGGCTTCGGCCATCGACGCCTTTGCGGCCGGGTCCATCGTTGAAAGGACGCTGCCGCTCATGCTGCGCGACATGCTGGTGGCCTGCAAACGCCAGGAAATGGCGACCTTTGCGCTGCAGGTGACGGATTTCGAATACGAGACCTACCTGGATGCCGTCTGATAAGCATGTTTCCACATCCGCAACTTGAGGCTTGCGGAGACGGGGATTCACCCGTACACACCCGGCTTTAATGACCCGCGATCACCGCAAGCCGCTCCTCAAGAGCCCGCATTTGCTGGCGATCGACGATGTTTCCGCGATGGAAGCTCTGGCCCTGCTCGACCTCGCCGAAACCTATGTCGAGGTGAGCCGTCAAATCGACAAGCGCCATGCCGTGCTGCAGGGACGGACGCAGGTCAATCTCTTCTTCGAAGCGTCAACCCGGACTCAGAGTTCTTTCGAGATCGCCGGCAAGCGGTTGGGCGCCGATGTCATGAACATGGCGGTTGCCACCTCTGCCGTTTCCAAAGGCGAAACCCTGCTCGACACGGCAATGACCATCAACGCCATGCACCCGGATTTCCTGGTGGTGCGGCACCCGTCATCCGGTGCCGTGGAGCTGCTGGCCCAGAAGGTCTCCTGTGCCGTCATCAACGCCGGTGATGGCCAGCATGAACATCCGACCCAGGCCCTTTTGGACGCCCTCACCATCCGTCGCCGGATGGGCCGATTGGAGGGAGTTGTGGTGGCGATCTGCGGCGATGTCCTGCACTCGCGGGTGGCGCGGTCCAACATCCATCTTCTGAACAAGCTGGGTGCGCAGGTTCGGGTGGTGGCGCCGTCCACCCTGCTCCCGTCCGGGATCGCGCGATTTGGTGTCGAGATCCATCGAAACATGACCGATGGCCTGGCCGGCGCGGACGTCGTGATGATGCTGCGCCTGCAGCTGGAACGGATGTCCGGTGCCTTTGTGCCCTCGCAGCGGGAATACTACCGTTTCTTCGGGCTCAGCGAGGATAAGCTCAAATATGCCAAGCCCGGGGCGCTGGTGATGCATCCCGGCCCGATGAACCGCGGGATCGAGATCGACTCGAACGTTGCGGACGGCGTGCAGTCGGTGATCCGCGAGCAGGTCGAGATGGGCGTGGCCGTTCGCATGGCCGTGCTCGATGCGCTGTCGCGCAACATGCCTTCCGGAGGCAACGCATGATGGCGCCCGCCGCCAGATCCGCAGCCACCCGAAGGGCCTATCTCAATGCCGAGATCGTGGCGCCGGCCCAGGGCTTGAAGGGCAAGGGGGGCGTCCTGATCGAGGATGGCTGGATCCTCGCGGCCGGCCCCAAGGTCACGCGCGAGACCGTTGGTTCTGGAACGGCGCTGGTCGATTGCACCGGCTTGACCCTCATCCCTGGCCTGATCGACATGCGCGTGTTTACCGGTGAACCCGGAACCGAGTATCGCGAAACACTTGCCAGCGCATCGGAGGCGGCGGCGGCCGGCGGCGTTACCACGATGATCGTGATGCCCAATACGCAGCCGATCGTCGATGATGCCGCAATCGTCGATTTCATCCTGCGGCGCGCCCGCGACACCGCCCTGGTCCGTGTGGCCCCAATGGCGGCCATCACCAAGGGTCTGGGTGGCGAGTTGATGACGGAAATCGGAGCGCTGAAGGAGGCAGGCGCCGTGGCAGTAACGGACGGACTGAAGTCAGTTGCCA
>JAPLOT010000444.1 GCA_026400595.1 Alphaproteobacteria bacterium
AAGGCCGCGAGCGTCTGGACGCCCAGCGCGCTCTGCTGGCCGGGGAACTGCTCGATGGTGGCCGTGAGACCGCCGTCGCGCACCTGGGCCAGGGCTTCCGGCAGCGCGTCGAAGCCGATGATGGCGATGCCCGAGAGGCCGCGCGCCTTCACCGCTTCCATCGCGCCAAGCGCCATGTCGTCATTGGCCGCCACGATCACCTTCGGCGGTTCGGCGAGGCCCGAGAGCGCGGCTTCCGTCACGGCCAGGCCCTTGGCGCGGTCGAAGCCGGCGGTCTGCTCGAAGACGATCTTGTACTTGTCGGCCAGCGGGTCGAGCACATTGTGCAGGCCCTTGTTGCGGTCGATGGCGGGCGAGGCGCCCGACTGGCCCTGCAGGTTGATGATGGTGGCGCCGTCCGGGAACATCTGCACGATCAGATTGCCCTGGGCCTCGCCGCCCTTCACGTTGTCGGCGCCGACATGGGCGAGAATGCCCTCGACCTGCGCCACGCGGCGGTCGACGGTGACCACCGGGATGTTGGCCTCCACCGCCTGCTGCAGCGCCGGCGCCATGGCGTCGACTTCGTTGGGGCTGATGACGATGCCCTTCACGCCCTGGGTGATGGCCGCTTCCACGTCAGCGGTCTGCTTGGGCGATGACACCTGGCCGTCGCTCTCGATCACGCCCAGGCCCTGCTTGGCCGCTTCCGCCTTGAAGGCGTTCATCATGTGGACGAAGAAGGGGAAGGTCAGGCCCGGCACCGAGGCCAGGATCATGTCTTCCGCCTTGGCCACGCCGGCCGAGGCGACGCTCAGCGCCAAGGCGCTGGCGACAAACAGTCTTCTTGTGAATTTCTGCATTGGTAAGTCCTCCCGCGAATTGTTCGCGCCGCGGAGATTGCGATGGCGGCGCAACGAGTTCAAGACAAAATGAGCGAGGGCGCAGCATGCAGCAGACGCTATGGTGCAGTGCAAATGGACGGCAGCGCAGCATTCCGCAGTCCATCGCAATGCAGACAAGTTTAGCGATCCCCGCAACGGCGCCTTGAAGGCAATCCGCTATGCAGCCGCCGTGGACAGCAGCAGACGCGACAAACCTCCCGCGCTCCTCATCTACGACCGTTCGGCGCGCCGCGACGTGCGGTTCTATCTGCTGGCGGCTGTCGGGTTCGTCTTCGCCTATGCGGGCGCCACCATCGACCCGGCCAGCAATTGTTCGGAAGGCGGCGAATGCGCGCCCTGGCTGGTGCCGGTGGCCCTCGTCATCGGCGTCGTTGCCTTCTTGGCCGGCATCGGCATGCTGTGGGCCAATCCGCGCTGGGGCTGCCGGGTGGACTTGAGCACGCGCATGCTTGTCTGGTGGAACGACAACCTCGCGCCAGGCGAACACCGCATCCCGCTCGACCTGATCGGAACGGTCCGTGTCAAGTACGGCACCGACGAACGCGACATCTTCCTCCTCGACCGACAGGGCCAGCCGATTTCCTTTCCGCGCGACGAAGTGACGCCCTATACCCGGCGCGAAGACTGGGCCCGCGCCCTCGCCGCCCAGGCACCACACATCAAGGTCGAAATCCTCTAGCCCGGCACAGGCGCGAATGTCACTTCCGCCCATGCTGCGGCGCCGCTAGACTGGGCCGTTCATGATCAGCGACGACATCATCGATATTCTGAACTGGACGGTCGCGAGCGGCCTCAAGGGCGAGAGCGAAGTCGCGCTGCTGCACGGGTTCTGCGAGCGATGCGTGAATGCCGGCATTCCGATCGCGCGGGGCACGGCCATTATCGACACGCTGCATCCGGTCTATGAGGGCCGTGCGTTCTTCTGGCGGCTGGACGGAAGCCTTGAGCGCTTCGTGGCGGAGTACGAACCCAATCCCGGCGACCGCGATGCACAGCAATGGCAGGGCAGCCCCTTCTTCAGGTTGCTCGAAAGCGGCGCCAGCGAATTGCGCTGCCACCTCGATTCCGGCGACACCAAGGGTTTCGCGGTGGTCGAGGAGCTGCGCCGCGAAGGCCAGACCGACTACATCGCCATGGCGCAACGCTTTCGCCGCGAGTCGGTGATCGGCGAGATGGACTGCTTCCTGTCGCGCTGGACCACGATGGAACCCGGCGGGTTCGGCGAGGCGCATCTGGCGGCACTGCGGACCCTGGTGCCGGCGCTCGGGCTGGCGATCAAGTCCACTTCGCTGGCGCGCATCGCCGAGACGCTGGTCGAGACCTATCTCGGCCGCGATGCCGGCAAGCTGGTGCTGGAGGGCCGCATGACACGCGGCATGGTCCAGAAACTGCACGCCGTCATCTGGTTCTCCGACATGAAGGGCTACACCGCGCTGTCGGAGAGCATCGACTCGGATCAGCTCATTCCGCTCCTCAACGACTACGCGGACGCCGTCATCGCGGCGGTGCATGGCGCCGGCGGCGATGTGCTGAAGCTGATCGGCGACGGCGTGCTGGCCACCTTCACCGCCGAGTCGCCCGCCGATGCCTGCCGGGCGGCGCTGGTGGCGGAGGCCGAGCTGCGCGCCCGTGTGTCGCTGCTCAAGGAGCGGCGCAGGCTGGAGAACCTGCCCACCGCCGACGTCTACATCGGGCTCCATATCGGCGACGTGTATTACGGCAACATCGGCAGCAAGAACCGGCTCGACTTCACCGTCATCGGCCAGGCCGTCAACGAGGCCAGCCGCATATCCTCCATGTGCCAGTCGGCGGGCCGCAGCGTGCTGGTCTCCAGCGCCTTCCGCCATGCACTGCCGGACGAGGATCGTGAGGGCCTCGTGGCGGTCGGCCGCTACGCCCTGCGCGGCTTGGCCAATGCGCAGGATCTCTTCACCGTCGAAGCGGCGATGGGGTGAGCGCAACGCTCATCTGGTTGGAAAGATTGGGGAGACGTCCGCCAATCTTTAAGAACTCGGACAAAATCAAGCGCTCGCTGTTGTGCCGACAACAGCCCCGCGCCCCTTCCCCCCAAGGAGGGGAAGGGAACGTTGGCAACTCAATGCAAGCTCCGAACGCCCTAGCTCGCCTTCACCACGCCCGGCGGCTGCCAGGTGCCTTCGCCCGCCGGCAGGATCGAGGGCGGCGTTTCCTTCGGCCAGTAGAGGCGCATGACCATGTAGATCGGGCCGTCCGGTGCGGGCAGCCAATTCGAGTCCAGCTCCTTGCCGGGCGACTTGTTCTGCACATAGATGGTGAGCGAGCCGTCGGCATTCTTCTTCATGTCGGGCAGCATCGGCGCGTTGATGAGATAGCGGTTGATCGGGTTCTCGATCAGCAGCTGGGTCTTGCCATCGTACATTGTGATCGACCAGAAGGCGTTGACCGGAGGAAGCTCGCCATCCTTGAAGGTGATCGTGTAGTTGTGCTTGGCGCCGTCGAGCGCGGTGCCGTCCGCATCCCAGCGGGTCATCGGATACATGGCTTCGACCGCGTCATTGCCGTAGATGCCCGCCTGCGCCGCGGCGGCCCTGGCAAGCCAGTTGCCGTGGAAGAAGTTGGCATCGCCGAAGGGCGAATCCACCCGCCAGCCATTGATGGCCTTTCCGGCGTTCTTGGTGGCTTCATCCACCTTGCGCTTGCCCTCGGCCAGGCCGAGCAGGATTTCGGCCTTCTGTTCGATGGGCAGATCCTTGAAGTTGAAGGTCTTGCCAGGCCCCACGCCGATCTTCGCCAGCTGCTCGCGGATCCAGGCCTCGTTGGGCTGCGCGGGAGCGAACTGCAGCGAGAAATCGAGGAACTCGAAGAAGTCGGTCTTGGCCACATCCTTGGTGAAGACCGGGAAGTCGATCTCGGGCGCGGCTGCCGGTGCAGGCTGGCCAAGGAAGGCCGAGAGCGGCTGCACCTTGTAACCGGCCTGCACCTTCTTCACGTTGTACATGTCGTCGGGGTTGAAGAGCTGGGTGCGGAAGATGGTCAGGCCGAAGTCGGTGGTGGACTGGAAGACCTTGCGGATGCCCTCGGGCCTGCTGCCCGACCAGCCCGGCCCCACCACCAGATAGTCGCCGGCCTCGCTGCCGGTGGCGCGGCTGCCGATATAGCCGTAGTTGTAGGTATTGCCGTCGGTGAGCTGCACCGAATAATAGCGCTTCGGATCGACCGCCGGCACCGAGATCACCATCGGCTCGGCGCGGAGATCCAGCCACAGCATGGAGTACGGCGTGTCGCTGTTGGGCGTCACCACCGCCGTGTCCTTGTAGGTGAAGACGCGCGCCTCGTTGGCGATGGTATTGAAGGGCGCCTTGTACTGCCCGGAATTCTTGTCGATCACGAACTCGTACATGACACCGTAGTTCATCACGATGGGCAGGCCGTAGATATAGCCCGCTTCGGCAATGTCCTTGGCGCTGAAGAAGCCGGGCCGTCCGCTGGCGGCCAAGGCCGGAAGCGGAGAAACGATAGCGGCCAAAGCAGCGGCAGCGCCGCCGCGGAGCAGATCGCGTTTGGTGGTCATTCGACAAATCCCTTGGTTGTTCACTCCCGAAGGTCGCCCGGCCCCGGATGCGCTTGCTTACCAAGACCAATAGATTTCCGCATCCAGGAAATGTGACAATTGAAAAGCCCCGGCCAGGCTGGCCCTGGTCCCGATTGTGCCGGCCCATCACGGTCAACCTCCGCTGCA
>JAPLOT010000580.1 GCA_026400595.1 Alphaproteobacteria bacterium
GATGCACACTTTCTACTGGGGGGACTGGTACGAGCAGATCGTCGGCCCGGAACAGGCCGCCCGCATCTCGCCGATGCGCTCGATCCTGAAGACGGGCCTGCACGCCACCAGTCACACCGACGCGCCGGTGGCGCTGCCTAATCTCATGCAGGTCGCCTGGGCGACAGTGAACCGCACGTCGCGCTCGGGCAAGGTCATCGGGCCCGACGAGCGGGTGACGCCCTACGAGGCGATGCAGATGATCACGATCTGGGGCGCCGAGCAGTTCGGCGAACAGGCCAGCAAGGGATCCCTCAAGGAAGGAAAGCTCGCGGACTTCGTCATCCTCTCCGACAACCCGGTCACGATCGATCCCAAGGACATCAACAGGATCCAGGTCCTCGAAACCATCAAGGAAGGCAAGTCGGTCTGGATGCGGAACTGAAGCGCTGCGCGGCGCGCGCCTATCCCAGGTGCAAGACCCTCGCCAGCGGCTTCACTCGCGTTCTGGTAACAGTTCGCCCAGGGCATACAGTGTCTTCTGCGGGAAGCGCTCCAGCGGATAGAAGCGCGTGATTGTCCGTACGGCTTGATCAAAGGTCGCGATGTTCAGGTGGCGCAGCAGATAGCGGATGTCGTCCTCGTCATGGAACTCCGCGCCAATCCGCATTGCGAGACACTTCATCGCCAGCAGGTACTCCGGCTGCGCGACCATGACGCGCAGGTGATCGAGTTCCAGGAAGCGGCTGAACTCGCCGTGTTCGCTCAAGAAGCCCTTCGCGCCGTCGTTGAGCCAGTCGGGCGACACACCCGCGCGCTGCGCCACGCGGATGGCTGCCTCGCGCACCTGCCGCGCCGGGCGAAACAGGCCATCCACGTCCTGGGTGGATGGACGCGCAGCGTACGCCAGACACATGACGGCACCACCCACCAGGAACAGTTCGCCCTCGGTGCCGGCCTTGGCCAGCTCCTCATTCAGCAAGCCGAACAGCCGGCGCAGGTCGGCATCGCTCAGGGCTGGCATTTCATACTCGTGCGCCGATGCTGGAATCAATGAAGATGTTCCGGCGTCGGAATGGCGGTGGTGAGTGCGTCAGCAGGTAGAGCCGAAGACTTTCCAGTTCGGACCCGAAGACCGGACTGGCCAGTGGCGCAATCCGGCCAGCCCAGTCGGGCACTCCGCTGCCAAGCCGTGCGCAGGCGTACTCCACCATGGCCGCGAGGTAGTTGGCCTGTATGGCGGGAAGTCGCGCCGCCGGCGCCGTCAGCACCGCATCCCGCAAATCACCAGCGGCGAGTCCGGAGAGGAAGGAGTTCAGTTCCGCCAGCGCGAACCGGCCACCGACCTCGGCCGCACAGGCTGACGTGAGTTCCTGGAAACGTGATCCCAAGCGGGGCAGCAGCCGGCCCAGCACGAAGGACGACATGTCCATGCCGGCGCGCCGGGCCGCCCACTGGATCGCGGTCTTCTCCGCGGCGGAAACCCGAATCTGCAGTTGTGTGGTCTTGGCGCCCTCGCTCATGGCTCGAGAATAGGCTGGCATCCATCATGCGTCAATACGCGTGTATTGACGTTATGCCTGACACATGGTCCACACTCTTCCGCGCTGGACTCGCGGCACGCGTGGCACGAGGGGTTGCGAACAATGTCCCAGACCGAGGGCATGCAGGTGCCGGCAAGCGCCCGACGGCATTCCTCAGTTACTCACACGCGGACGAGGACCGGATTCGGCGGCGCGCCATCGAGTGCGTCATGAAGCGC
The DNA here is from genome assembly GCA_026400595.1 of Alphaproteobacteria bacterium. Taxonomy (GTDB): domain Bacteria; phylum Pseudomonadota; class Alphaproteobacteria; order Rhizobiales; family Aestuariivirgaceae; genus Aestuariivirga. The sequence goes on from JAPLOT010000580.1 coordinate 1,742, forward strand.
ATCGAAGCGCGAGGACGACGGGCTTGCTGTCAGCGTCAGGCCGCCCGCAGCGCGAAGTCTGCTTCAATTCCTCGCTGGTACGCGGACGCCTTGCTCTCTTCTCGCTCGACAGGTCGATCGACACGCAAAGAAGCCCGGCGGGTGCCGGGCTTCTGGCCGTCTTGAACGGT
>JAPLOT010000500.1 GCA_026400595.1 Alphaproteobacteria bacterium
AGGCTTCCAGGCCTTGTCGCCCCTGGCCTGCATGGCGGCGCGGCGCTTCGCCAGAACGTGATCGGCAACGGCCAGATGGATGGACCGCTTCGGGATGTCGATCTCGATCGGATCGCCCTGTTCCACCAGTCCGATGAGGCCGCCTTCGGCTGCTTCCGGCGAGACATGGCCGATCGACAGCCCTGAGGTGCCGCCCGAGAAGCGGCCGTCGGTGATGAGGGCGCAGGCCTTGCCCAGGCCCTTCGACTTCAGATAGCTGGTGGGATAGAGCATTTCCTGCATGCCAGGCCCGCCGCGCGGACCTTCGTAGCGGATCACCACCACGTCGCCTGCGACAACGCCGCCGTTGAGGATGCCCAGCACCGCGGCATCCTGGCTTTCGAAGACGCGGGCCCTGCCGGTGAAGACGAGAATGCTGTCGTCGACGCCCGCCGTCTTCACGATGCAGCCTTCCTCCGCGAGATTGCCATAGAGCACCGCAAGCCCGCCATCCTTGGAGAAGGGATGTGCAGCGCTGCGGATCACGCCCGTCTCGCGGTCGAGATCGAGGTCGTCCCAGCGCCGCGACTGGCTGAAGGCCACCTGGGTGGGCACGCCACCGGGCGCGGCCCGGTAGAATTCGCGCACCGACTCGCTCTTGGTCCGGCCGATATCCCAGCGGTCCAGTGCCTCGCCGAGTGTGCGGCTGTGCACGGTGGGAAGGTCATGCTTGATGAGGCCTGCCTTGTCGAGCTCGCCGAGAATCGACATGATGCCGCCGGCACGGTGCACGTCTTCCATGTGAACGTCGGACTTGGCCGGCGCCACCTTGCATAGCACCGGCACGCGGCGCGACAAGCGGTCGATGTCCTTCATGGTGAAGTCGATACCCGCCTCATGCGCGGCGGCGAGGATGTGCAGGACCGTGTTGGTCGATCCGCCCATGGCGATGTCGAGGGTCATGGCGTTCTCGAAGGCCTCGAAGCAGGCGACCTTGCGCGGCAGCACGCTCTCGTCGTCCTGCTCGTAGTAGCGCCGCGCGATGTCGACCGCGAGGTGGCCTGCCTCGACGAAGAGCCGCTTGCGGTCGGCATGGGTCGCAAGCGTCGAGCCGTTGCCGGGCAGCGAGAGTCCCAGCGCCTCGGTCAGGCAGTTCATCGAATTGGCGGTGAACATGCCGGAACAGGAGCCGCAGGTGGGACAGGCCGAGCGCTCGATCACCTTCACGTCCTCGTCCGACACCTTGTCGTCGGCGGCGGCGACCATTGCATCGACCAGGTCCAGCGCCCTTTCCTTGCCGGCCAGTACGACCTTGCCCGCCTCCATCGGCCCGCCCGAGACGAAGACCGCGGGAATGTTGAGCCGCAATGCGGCCATCAGCATGCCGGGGGTGATCTTGTCGCAATTGGAGATGCAGACCATGGCGTCGGCGCAATGGGCATTGACCATGTACTCGACCGAGTCGGCGATGATCTCGCGAGAGGGCAGCGAATAGAGCATGCCATCGTGGCCCATGGCGATACCGTCGTCGACCGCGATGGTGTTGAACTCCTTGGCGACGCCGCCCGCCTTCTCGATCTCGCGCGCCACCAGCTGGCCCAGGTCCTTGAGATGGACGTGGCCCGGCACGAACTGGGTGAAGGAATTGACCACCGCGATGATTGGCTTGCCGAAGTCGCTGTCCTTCATGCCCGTGGCCCGCCAGAGGCCGCGGGCGCCGGCCATGTTGCGGCCATGGGTGGTGGTACGGGAACGAAGCGGAGGCATGGTTTCACCTGTCTGAGGATATGGCCCTCCCGCTTGCCCCAAGGGCATGGAAGAATCAAGTCACCGTGACTATGCGGTAGCCATGCGCGCTGGGCCGAGGTCAATTGCCAGCCGCCGCTCCGGCGGCTAAGCACGGGCCGGCATTCAGCCCAGCAAAGGATCCGCCCCATGAGCTTCTTCACTGTCGAACCGGCGCCTGCGCGCCTCAACCGGAGCGAACTGGCGGTTCCCGGCAGCCAGCCGCAGATGTTCGAGAAGGCGGCGAAGTCGGCGGCCGACGTGGTCTTCCTCGATCTGGAAGACGCCGTGGCGCCGGACGACAAGGCCCAGGCCCGCAAGAACATCATCCAGGCGATCGGCGACATCGACTGGGGCAGCAAGGCGCTGTCAGTGCGCATCAACGGCCTGGACACCCATTACATGTACCGCGAC
>JAPLOT010000558.1 GCA_026400595.1 Alphaproteobacteria bacterium
GAACACGATCTGGATATCCCGCCGGTGCCGGCGCATGGCATTTCTGTCGAGTGTCGTCAGCTCCTGTCCCCGAAACAGGAGTTCACCGCTGGTTGGCTCGATCAGCCGGATCAGCAGTCGTGCGAGGGTCGATTTTCCGCAACCTGACTCTCCCACAATGCCAAGGGTTTCGCCTTCGGCAACGGCGAGACTGACTTCCGTCACCGCCTTGACCATGCCCTTGCCATCGCGCGACGGAAAATGCTTCGAAAGGCTGCGCGCCTCGATGAGGACCGTCATGGCATCGGATTCCAGCAGGCCGCAGCCTGGTTTCCGCTGTCCGTCAGGGGCGGCATCTCAACCCGGCAACGGTCGCGGACGCGCCCGCAACGGCCGGCGAAGCTGCAACCTTGACCACGTTGTCCGGGTGCTGGCACCAGACCGGGAATGCTCTGCAAGCGCTCCCCCTTGCGCGTGTGTCGTGGCGACGAGCTGATGAGAGCTGACGTGTAGGGGTGGCGGGGCCGAGCGAAGACGCTGCGCGTCAATCCCCTCTCGACGATGCGTCCGGCATACATGATCGCAACCGTGCGACAGACTTCGGAAACGACAGCGAGATCATGGGTGATGAGCAGGATGGCCAGGCCCAGATCGCGCTGCAGCAGCTGCAGAAGCTCCATGATCTGGGCCTGAATCGTGACATCCAAAGCCGTTGTAGGTTCGTCAGCGATCAGCAGTCGTGGCCCGCAGACAACGGCCATGGCAATCATGACCCGCTGGCGCAGCCCGCCCGAGAGTTCATGAGGATATTGCTCTAGCCGGCGGTCGATATTGCTGAAGCCCACCTTCTCCAGGATTGCGATAACCAGTTCGCGTGCTGCTGTGGAGCGAAGGCCACGGTGGAGCGATAGGACTTCCGCGATCTGCGGCCCGATGCGCAGGGTAGGATTGAGGCTTGTCATGGGTTCCTGGAAGACCATGCCGATGCGGTCACCCCGGATCTTCTGCATCCGCTTTTCAGGCACCTGGGCAAGATCCTCACCCATGAACATGATTCGGCCGGCGTCGATCCGTGCGGGTGGACTTGGTAGCAGGCGCATGATGGTCTGCGCGGTTACGCTCTTGCCGCACCCCGATTCGCCGACAAGGCCCATGGTCTCGCCGGCGCCAAGGCTAAACGTCACATCTTCGACGACCTGGACCGGACCCTGTTCAGTCTGGAAGCCGACAGTCAGACCCTCGACGCTCAAAAGCGCCTCTTCGTTCATTCGAAGACGACACGGGGGAAGTAGAAGGACACGACCCAGTTCGGCATGTCGACGATCTCGCTGATGCGGAGGTCACCGCAGACGCTGCAGAGCATGTAGGCGTCGACGGGGTTCATGTTGTAGCGCTTTGCCAGAAGGTCGATCATTCCGGAGACGGCCGCCTTGGCGCCTTCCATGAGGTCCGGCCCGATGCCGGTGGTAACCTCATACCCTTTGACATCCATGTGCCGGGACGTGGGACCAGGCGTCGTGAAGCGGGGGAAGGCCAGATTGGCACCCTTGATCAGCTCGAACTTTGCAGCGAGCGTGCAAGGGCTTTCGATGGCTGTGCCACAGACTTCGCCGTCACCCTGTGTTGCATGCGTATCACCCACACTGAACAGGCCGCCTGCCACTTCGACGGGCAAGTAGAGCTCCGTTCCCGCTGACATGTCGCGAATATCCATATTCCCGCCCATGCGGCGTGGCGGGACGATCGAGTGGGGTCCCGGCTCCGCCGGTGCCAGACCGATTGTGCCGCAGAAGGGCTTGAGCGGCACCCGGCCGCCGGGGCCATACATGGCGGGCGCGAGGGTCTGAGGATCATACTTCCAGATATGCAAGGCCGCCTCCTTGAAGTGATCGGCGAGGAGACCAAAGCCCGGAATGTTCGCCGTCCAGCCCCAACCAGAGGGCGCGAATTCCAGCAGTGTCACCTTGATGGCATCGCCGGGTACGGCACCCTCAA